>NZ_JBFTHS010000087.1:0-10780 GCF_056394365.1 Lysinibacillus sp. 10T31 | reverse complement strand
CATAAAAGAAATTTGATTAGCTCAAATTGTTTTGCTGGCATCATGTTTGATGTCCAAAATTTTGTTTCGTTCACTAACTCAAGGTTAGCTACTAAAAACTTTATTGATTACGTTTTGCTTGTTCAGTTTTCAAGGTTCATTTCGTTACCGCTTCTTTAACAGCAACTTTCATATAATAACATGTCGCGAACTCGATGTCAACAACTAATTTATTCGACTTAATTGTTTTCAGTAGATGTCTTAGCGACTTGTATAATACTACACCCTTAATCTATGAAGGTCAACACTTTTTCTGAAAAAGATTGATAGTTTTTCATTTCATCGAGAAACTTCCTATATAAATGATTAAGAAAACATTTTTAATATAGACTCACAATCTGAAGTTAATTTAATGTTTTATTGTTATCCAAAATATAATTTATCATATTTTCTATACAAAAAGAGGATGGAACATAATTATTTTTTAAAGCAAAATAAAAAAATACATTAGAAATGCGTGAGAAATCAACGTTTTTAAAATTGATTTCTCTCGCTTTTCTGATGTTTTAATCAGTTCTGTCCCAGCCTTCTTTTTAGAATGCAATCGCCCGATAAATGAAAAAGCCGAAGCTCATATCCGTTTACTTGGAGCAGAGTTAAAACTTCTAAAAAGGCATGGGAAGAACAGACATTTTAAATCTTGCTGAGAAATACCACACGAGTAGCGAAACTATTCACTGCTATACAAATAAAAAATCTGACATATTATCTTTGTGAAACAGCATGGTAAGTTCAAATGATTACTAAAAATGAGTAAGACGAAGTGAGCAGCACGCACTCAGAGAAGAATCAGATTATCGAGGTTACCTGTTACTGAAGCCGATTTACGACATAGTGAAAGGTAAAACCTGCTATAGTGGTTTTTTATAGCTTTAGCAATGTACTTGAAACAACTGAATCATTTAAAGAGTAACTTCCTAGTTTTAACTTTATGTTTGATACACCTCATACACCTTCTTTATTAGCTTTCAAAACTTCACTAGATTTATTGGTTGGGCGGTACATCCTGAAGTACCCATCTGATTGTTCCTTCATAAGCATCAGCCTTTGCGGTCCCGGCTCTCACGTCTAAGTAAAGTCCATCCCCATCCGGATTCCATGTGTCAGAAATATTGACTACTTCACTGTTTGTTGTTTTCTTTTTATATATCTGTACGGAAGCATCTTCAGTAAGGATTGAAACATTTCCACCATAGTTATAATGTAAGCTATCCAATAATCTAGAACCCGTCTTCTTCCCTGTTAGCTGCTTATCCAGCTTAGCTGTCATTGACCAAGAAGGTTTTTTCGATAGCGAACGATTATCTTTTACTGCTAAAGGCGTGTCCAATTTGATAGGATGATACGTTTTATTTTTAGGTGAAATTGACAGCTTTTCTCCAAAGTCAATTTCTTGAGGTACCGAAACGAATTTCAACATACCCGTAATGATGATTTTCACTTCATCTATTGTCTTATTGAATGTGTCACCTGTACTATAACTCCCTATTGCTGTCACCTGGCTTACAACATATTCTTCTTCTGCCGCATCTTCTTTCACTTCAGCATTAAAAGTGAGGTATATTTTCGTAGAGCGAGGCAGAGGAGGTGCTGGATCGAGGATTGCATCAATCCTATTTGAAGAAGCATTGTATGTTGCTGTACCGATTTCATCACCGTTTTCATTAATTACTTTAAGGTCAGTTGGTGGTTTTAAATGTTTATTATCATATTTTTGCATAATTATACCTTGAGCATATGTGGCTGTATCTTTATAGCCGGAATCTACTATAGTCTTATAGTATAATGTTTCACCTGGTGCTATTTCTGTTAGTTCATTTCCATCTTTATCAAGCACTAGATTTTTAATGGTTAATTCTGGGCGTATTTTTATACTTTCAATATTAGATTGTAACCCCTCTGAGTCTATCGCATAGACAGTAATATCATGATCAAATCCCTTTTGCATTTCATCACTCAGAATCGTATACTCCCACGAAACATCTGTATCGAAATTCGGATTTTCATAATCCCCGATCTTATTAGGCTTACCGCCATCTACCGTATAATAAAGACTAATATACTCACTGTCTTTATCTTTCCATTTCCCTTCAATACGATAACCATTATCTGTATATTCACCATTATTGTCTAACCAAATCTCAGGCGCAACATTCGATTTGTTAGTTATTGCAATCTCAAGATTCTCTTCTCTAATTTCGTTTGGCATTTGACGTTTCATCTGCCATCTGAATGCCATGCCCGAACGCCCATCGTTGGGGGGATACATAGCATCCTTACCAGGATCAGTAGCACCTGGGGAATTCATGAGGTTAAAGTAGTGATAGGTGTTGAATGGTTTGACTGTCGGAAAACTAGCTGTTTGAAAGGCAGCTGGGTTATTCGCATAACCTTCACGTAAGAAATAAAGAAAATAATCTTGACCGTCTCCCATGTCCTTCTCATGAAAATAGACCCCTTCATTATTTCCTAGTGAAAAAGTTTTACTAAAAGATCGCAGTCCAATATTCTTATGAATTGAATAACCCAAATTTGTATAAGGGTTAACTGAGCTTAATTTCAAATATTTCATACTGACATTAATACGCCCTGCTCTTTCATCCACAAGACTCATTTTGATTTTTACATACCCATCTACATATCGACCATTAATAACAGCTGCATAAGCAATCAATTGATGTGTCTTTTCATTTTGATATAGCTTTAGAAGTGGCATACGTGTAGATTGGAAGCTTACTCTACCATCTTCTCCACCTTGAGCAATCACAAGTCCATTACCATCTGCATTTATTGGGTTTAGGCTGGCTTGATAAGCCGGTCTTCCTTCATTAAAATAATATGTTACAATACCATCTGGTAAATCGGGGTCCTGAGCTAGAACTGTTGCTAGAGAAAAATTTTGCGCCTCTATATACGTATCTCCGTTCACTAAACTTTGAAGTGTTGTATTCATGTTAGGTAACAGACGGCCCCAGTCATCATGTTTATAAATATGAGAACCCATATCTTTCAATGAGTTTACTGACCGTCTATTGTAAAGGTCCCCGAAATACATGTAATGAGTTCTGCCGCCGTTATCTCCCACAGGAAATTCCAGCCCCTCATTTCTTGTCATTTGTGTAAATCCTGCTAGTTCATTCGGAGAATCATCCAACATCGAAAAATCAATATTGCCAATTTGACCAACGCTAGATATCAAATTTCCTAGAGCAGCACGGGGAGCAATACATTTAGGTGCTGATTTTTCTTTACTGTTAGACCCTGGCTCACTTTCAGTTACTAACTCTTCTTCGATGTTAGACTCTAGCTGTTCCTCATCTTTAGCTGCTAGCTCTTCTTCGATGTTAGATTCCAGCTGTTCTCCACCTTCAATTACTAGCTCTTCTTCACTACCTAAATATTCACCCTCCTCACATTTAATTTTTAGATTTTCTTCTTTTTCAGTATCTTCCGCTTCCTCACATTCAATTTCCGTATTTTCTTCACTTCCAGAATCTAGCTGTTCCTCACATGCAAGTGTTAGATTTTCTTCTTTTTCAGACTCTGGCTGTTCCTCACCTTCTGTTGTTGGATTTTCTTCATTTCCAGACTCTGGGCGTTCTTCACCTTCTGTTGTTGGATTTTCTTCTTTTTCAGACTCTGGCTGTTCCCCACCTTCAGTTATTGGATTTTCTTCATTCCCAGACTCTAGGTGTTCTTCACCTTCAGTTGTTAGATTTTCTTGACTTTCGGACTCTGCCTGTTCCTCACATGTAATTGCTGACTCTTCTTCCCCAACGGACTCTGCCTGTTCTTCACATTCAGTTGTTGGATTTTCATAACCAACAAACGTATCCGCCACATATACATTTAGCTCAGAAAAAACGAGGAGAATGACCATCATCACCACTGCTAATTTCTTCACTTTTACACCTGCCTTACTACGTATATTCTTGATAGTTAGATTATTTTTATCAGGCATGTTGTTAGGAATTACAAGTTTCTTAATGCCCAATCAAAGGTTTTTGAATATTTTATATACATCTATTATTAACTGATTTTGCGAAGGACTCAGTGCTTCTGTCGCTTTGCTTAGGGCAATGCCTCCCGCGGAAAAAGTGAAACAGATGATACCCTGCACGGATCGAATGTTTTCTGTGCAAAAGCAAGAGCCCTTAGCTGAAAACAGCATCTTTCAAAAAAGTGGATAAAATTATTTGTCGAAACACGTGGGATTTTATAATGAGTAAACATATTTCAGTAAATATAAATTTTACCAAAATAGGATAATAGGAGATAATCCACTACTTCTGATAGAAAAGATTATTTTTTCCGTCAACTAATCATTTGATTCTTGTTCTTGTTCTTTTCCTATCTTCTTACTATAAAATATATACAATAGTAATCCTGCTACTATAAGAATTAGTAACCCTACTATATACGCTAGATAATTAGGATCTTCAATCGTTACATCTGTTGCGTTAAATTGTTTCACTTCTTCCCCTTCAATAGTAAAATCTTTCTCGAATTCCCATGATTCTTTGCTAGACTTAGCCTTTACATGTAAAGTATATTTTCCAGATTTAAATTTTTCCCCATTCAGTTGAATAGGATAATCAAAGTTTGAATTCGGCGCTACTTGCATGTCTTGTTTTTTCGATTTGTAGAGCACTTCTGTTTTCCCTTTTTCCGTCACTTCCGCATCCACTTCAAAGCTGTTTAAATACGTTGCAGTTGGATTCTGAAGCGTAGCATTAATGACATTGCGTGCATTCACTTGCCCAGCTTTAACATCATGTAATTTCAAATCTTGCTTCACTATTTCATCCGTCTCTTGTAGAGTAATTCCTACTACATAAGCATATTTATTTTCAATACTTAAACCTGTATTTGTGTCCTTCGTCTTTTCAGGCGATCCTTTCTTCTCTTCTAATGTAATACCGCCCGCTAATATCCCATCGAATTCCTCTTCTGGCATCGTTACATTTAAATGTAGATCTTTACTCCCTTTAGCTGGAATCGTAATTTCCTTATCTGTTTGAATTAGATCCGCTAACTCATAAGGCAGTGTAGAATCACGTTCAGCTGTTGTAGGGCCATACTCTACAACACCATTAAGGTTTGTCGTAGCTGATTGAATCTTAGGTTCAATGACAACATCATCTTCCGTATCATTTTTTAATTGAATCGTTAATGTTTGCTTTTGACTAGGCTCCATCTTTAAATTAAAATAAGATTTTTGTTTGTCAATTTGATTCTCTGGAATGACGGTATATACACCAAAATTAAATTCCGATGCAGAGGCAAATGGTGTAAAACATACTAGGCTTACTATCAATATTCCAAATAGGGTCCATAAAGTATTTTTCCGCATAATTTTCTACCATCCTTACTATTAACATACTCTAATTATTGATGGTAAAACCCGTTATGCTCTCCTCTAGCAATATAGGAGCCACACGAGTTTTACCTATCTATCTATCTATCTATCTATCTATCTATCTATCTATCTATAATATTAAGAAACAATTATTACTTGTTTAGTACCCACCTAAAATTCTTATTTCCCATCTTGTCCAGGTACATCAGTCAGTGTCCATGTGAATGACGTAGAATATTGTTGGTTTGCATACTTTGTAGTTTTACCTGGAACTTTAAGTTCAATACTTTCTGCTGCTACATCTTTTTTACCAAATACTAAAACGAAAGTGCCGTTACCTTCACCTGCTTTAGCAGACATCATATTTTCAGCTTTTCCTGGAGTTAATGTATATTTTTCTTTTACAATAGATGGTTTTTTCGATGAAGAAGCTGTATTCACCCAAGCATTATTAAAAGTAATTTCAGCACCATCTAGTACCTTACCTGCCTCGGTCTTGAATTGACCATCTTGCGTCACTTGCAGTGACCAACCTTCGTCTGTTCCACGATTATCTGTCACTTGAACATAGTTCGGACCTTCTTCACGACCTTTAAATTTTTGTGCTGCTGCAAAGTAAGTTTGGTCTGTAGAAGTTATTTTTTGCTCACCAAAAGTTAAGCTAGATGCATAGTCAATACTTAATGGACCTGGTGTTCCTGGATTTGGTTTACCTTCACCACCTGGCTCAGTTGGATCTGTAGGGTCTACTGGTTCACCTGGTTCTTCCGGATCTACTGGTGGTGTGGTTTCACCACTTGATTTAAATTCGATAATCGCTTTACTTTCATACTCGCCACCATTTTTTTTATCTTCATCTTCTGCTGCGTAAGAAGTTACACTTCCTCCCAATACGAAACCTGTTAACATTGTTGTTGCAACGCCTAGTGCTTTTAAATTAGTAGTAATCTTCATTTTTCATCATCCTTTTTTTATTATTTGTTACTTGGAACATCCGATAAGTTCCATGTTAATTTTGCGCTGTATTTAACGGCATCTTTTGGTGTTTTCCCTAAAATAGTAAGAGAAATCGCATTATTTTTTTGAACTTTTTCACCTTGGGTACCAGTCATTTCATCTACCGTCCCCCAATAGTTCACCCAAAGTCCGGCCCCCTCATTTGGCTTTGCTGACATGATAACTGACTCAGCTCCATTTGGATCTAACGTAATTTCTTTCGTAGCCGTTGGCGGTGTCACCTCTGTTTTACCATTGACAATTGGCTTAACAAATTTAATTTGCGACCCAGTTAGTTGTTTATTTTGTGTCATAACATTAGAAAACTGACCTTCTTGTTTAACCGTCAGTGTCCAGCCTGCATTTGTTCCGCGAGTATCTGAGATTTGGACATAGTTTGGTACATATCTACTTTTCCCATCAGAACGTAAATCAAGTGCATTCGCAAAGTAAGTCATATTTTTATTTGAAATTTCAATAGCATCAAAATCAAGTTCGGATGCATAATCAATACTTAGCGGGCTACCAGTTCCAGAGTTAGGCGAAATTACTGGATCCACTGGCTTTTCTGGATCAGGATTTTCCGGATCTACTGGACCTGTTGAATATGAACCAGGACTAAATTTCACTGTTCCCGTAGATCCATAAGTAATTCCGTTACCGTCTGCTGAGGCAAATGATGGTGAGATAACTATCCCGCTTAGTACCGCGGCGATCGCTACAACTTGAATAATTTTGCTATTCATAAGCTAACCTCCTCTCTCATTTTTGTGTTTTTTATATTTACGTGTCAGATAAAAATACTGATACGGTAAATAACAATCCTAAAATTAGTTACATCACTGGTTGTGGATCTTAACAGTCGGAGAAATCCTTTTTTTATTATATTTGTAATATTATTACATTTTAGAACCAAAAAGGACCTCCTTCCCTTTAAAACATCTACCCATTTCTCATTGTATTTTTTTATATTTTCGTATCAGATAAAATACTGGTACGGTAAATATCACTCCAGAAAAATAGTATTCTTAAATATTACAAGTTCTCAATTTTCGGATTTTTTCTTGGTCCATAGACTATGGATTTTTTCTGAATCAAGGGCTTGCGATAGAGCATTAGAGATAAAGAAATATTTAGAAACCTTATTTCCACTATCACAAATACAAGTTTGTTTACTTTTTACACTTAACCTATACCTCAATTCGAACTTCTTTAAACCTATTTTTTCTTTTTTTACTTTTCATCTCTAGTAATTACAGATTCTATCGCATCTTACAAAAGAATAAAAATCAACTTTTGTTGTTTTCTTAGCATAATTTGAATTAAATAAATTCTATTAAAACCCGAATTCTATTTGAATAAATTTTTTAATGAATACTATAGAAAACTACTATTCATTTGGATATTATGTAACAATATGACACTATAGATAACGATTTTACCAACCCTTGTATCACTTGCAATAGTCGGTTTATCAGAAACTATTTCTAACTTCTTTTCTAAAAAATATCCATTATTAAATCAAAAAGGATTCCTTTTATCTATTGCCGATTATTGACGTAATAAGCGTAAAACTTCCCAGGAAAGGATGCAAATCAATCTTTGCTTACTTTTGAACATATTTTGATAAACTATTTATTTGCATTATTATGATTTTTATTTTTAACCTTATATTCTAGGGGGCGAATAGTGTTTCCTTAGAATTGTCTATCAATGATACCTCGGCAATATTGCGTCCGAAATCGGCTTGTGCTTAGGCATGCATAAGGGCCAACACGATGTCAGTCATTTCAGTAATGCCACAGGACATGGCGTTTTTAACGATGAAGGTCAGTTAGCCGTTATCGCATGAATGCGATAACGGCTAACATCCTATATGAAATCCTTTCCGACTAGGCGCTTTCCTGGGGTGTCCTATGAGCCGCTTCACTTCAAAGTCTTAGTATCAAAAAGCTGCTTAAAAAAGTTCATATTTTGGAGGTCAGATCACTGATCTCCAAGAAGTCGCCCAGCCTCCACCCCAATCATCTTATATACAAGGCATACATTTAAAAAAATATTCTTCCAACTCTGTGTAAAGAAAATGAAGAACTATGTCCCCTACCACATTCCATCAAATATATATTATAAGCTTATAAAAAACCTTCTGGGCTTCTTCATAATGTACCATCATTAGTTACTCCTCATTTTTTCTCTTCCTTATTAAGCATTAAGTGCCCTCTCCTGATCCATTAAATACACATAAAAACAATCTACTTTTATATTAAAATTTTATCAGAAAAGAGATGTATCAAATTATGATACATCTCTCATAGTAAGACTTATAAACCAAGTGCTCGGTACATAATCGCCGTAAATTCTGCACGTGTTAAGTTTTCATTTGGTCTAAAATGACCGTTTTCATCACCTAGTGCAATGTTATGGTCTGCCAAAGCGGCAATGTATTCACTTGCCCAGTGTGATGGATCGACATCCTTAAATGTACTATTGCCTTCTGGCGTTAAGCCAAATGCAAGCACCATCACTTTTGCCATTTCAGCACGTGTTATAGAAGCGTTTGGTCGAAACGCTCCATTTGAACCGTCCACGATACCCGCTCGTTGTAGTCGGGTAATTTGTTCATAATTCACATGGCTTTCAGGGACATCCGAAAAGGATACAGCCCCTCTAATTGATGCTGGTTGTAACGCACGATCAATCATAAGCACCACGTGTTGACGTTGAATCATATCATTTGGTCGGAAAGTGCCATCTGGATAACCTATAATAATGCATCGCTTGGCAACTTCTTTAATCATATCTTGTGCCCAGTTTCCATTAATATCCTCGAAAGTAATGTCACAGCGCTTACTATCCTCCATCCATCGAGCATATAGTGTCAGGTCTTCTGTAACAACATCTTTTGCAAAGTCCCATGCTTTTATGAATTTTTCATCTTTATACCAGCCGATAAATAGGTAGCCTTCCTTCTTCGGATTAGAAGGGGCTTTCACTAAAGCTTTATATGGCACTGTTTGCGATGAAATTTCACTGCCTCCGTTTGAATTAAACGTAACCATATAGTCCTTTGTCCACTTCGCATACAACGTGATATCTGTGGTTACTTTATCTTTCGCAAAGTCCCATACATTTTTAAGCTCTACATCCTTATACCAGCCATCAAATTGATAGCCTTCTTTCAATGGAATAGTTGGGACTTTCACGAGATCGTTATAGCCGACTGTTTGGGACGGCACTTCACTTCCACCATTGGAGTCAAAGGTAATTTTATAGTTGGACGAACCTCCGCCAGATCCTCCTGAGCCTCCACCAGATTCTCCCGAACCTCCGCCAGATGTGTTATCCTTTGTCCATTTTGCATATAACGTAACGTTTTTTGTTACGACATCTTTTGCAAAATCCCATGGTATTGTCAATTCGTTATCTTTGTGCCAGCCGTTGAATGAATAGCCTGCCTTAGTTGGAGCAACCGGTGCTTTCACTAATTTATTATATCCTACTGTTTGAGATGGAACTTCACTTCCACCATTGACATCAAACGTAACAATGTAGCTTGCTTTCATCCATTTGGCATATAGTGTGATATCTTTTTTCACTACATCTTGATCGAAATTCCATGCTTCTGTCAACCCTTTATCTTTATACCAACCTTCAAATGTGTACCCTTCTTTTACTGGAGTGGATGGTGCATTCACTAATTCATTATATCCCACTGTTTGTGATGAAATTTCGCTTCCTCCATTAGTATCGAACGTAACCGTATAGCTTGAACTTGCGTTCGACCATTTAGCATATAGCGTGATATCTCTTTTCACTACATCTTGCTCGAAACTCCATGCTTTTGTTAGCTCTTTGTCTTTATACCAACCTTCAAATGTGTAGCCTTCTTTTTCTGGAGCTTTAGGGGCTGTTACTAATTCTCCATATACTACCGGTTGAGTTGGAACTTCGCTTCCTCCATTGACATCAAACTTGACATACATCCTCCACTTAGAATAAATAGTCATTGGTTTAGTTACAGAGTAATCCCATTGTTTCGTATAATCTTGATCTTCGAACCACCCGTGGTAATATTTCTCATTCTCCTTATACGGACCAAAAGGATAATTCTCTTCATCCCATTTGAATTTACGTTCTCCATTAAAGGTTACAACATCTAATGGATTGGAAAAAAATGCGTCGTTTTTTATTGTTGTCACAGTTGGTGGGATTTCTACACTTGTTAATCGATTACTAGCAAATGCCCATTCTCCTATCGTGGCCACGCTTGATGGGAATTTTACACTTGTTAATTTATTACTATAAAATGCGTTTTTTTCTATTGTTGTCACCTTTGGTGGGATTTCTATACTTGTTAATTGATTACCTGAAAATGCGTACTCTCCT
>NZ_JBFTHS010000086.1:0-11205 GCF_056394365.1 Lysinibacillus sp. 10T31 | reverse complement strand
TATACCTAGTAAATGATGCGGACCGTAGCTCTAAACTTTTTGAAACACTAAAAGTATGGTCTTTAGTACTGGGAATTGATTTTATCATATCTATTTCATATTTCATTTGGCCACGAGGAAAATAGTTATTTTACATAGAAGTAAGTAAAATATCTTAAAAATAATGAATGTTTTTTCTTCAACTAACCAGAGTTTTCGTTAAATTTTCGATTCACGAAATATCAAACCGAAAAGACAGATTTATCCTACACATTTTGTAGATTAAATCTGTCTTTTAGTTTTAACAGCAACAATCTTTGAGAAAACAGCCAATTTTAAAAAATGATTTGGAGGGGATAATTTGCGAAAAGTAGAAGTAAGTTCGTACAATGAGAAATGGATTCAAATGTTTACGGAAGAGGCTGAAAAACTGACTCTTATTTTCGGGAATGAAATCATAGATATTTACCACATAGGTAGTACCTCTGTGCCAGGGTTAAAAGCTAAACCAATAATCGACATAATGCCTGTTGTTAAAGATATTAACAAGGTTGATAAAAATAATATAGAAATGCAAGAAATTGGATATGAGCCTAAAGGTGAATACGGCATAGTTAATCGTAGATACTTTCGAAAAGGTGGGGACAATCGCTCTCATCACGTCACATCTATCAGATTGGAAGTTATGAAATAAAAAGGCACTTGGCATTTCGAGATTATTTAAAATCGCACCCAGATGAAATGAAGAATTATGGAGAATTAAAAGAAAAATTAGTACAACAATTTCCTAATGACATTGAATCGTACATAAAAGGTAAAGATTATTTTGTTAAAGATAAAGAACTAAAAGCACTGGAATGGTATGAAGATATTTAAAATAATTCATAAAATAATGGATTATGTAATACTAAGATTAATGGCTGTCATTAAGAGTTTAGTGAAAAAGACAGTCAGTTTCAAATTAGTAAAAAAAGCGTGTTTTGATCAAATTTTTTCAAAACACGCTTTTCTATTTGCTCTTTTATTAAGTTTTATTAAGTTAATTTAATCAAACTTTATTCAAGGGCTACTCCATTAACAGGGTATCCGTTTTGATAATAATATAAGTATGTCCAAGATTTAGAGATTACTTGCCAATTAACTCAAAGTTTTTGACCAGAATATTTCTTTAGTACAGGTAAAGAAAAGTTCCCCTTTCCAATGATATCAATCAGCCTTGTTCCAAACCATTGGCAAATCAGGGCATACATGATCACTTTCCAATCGATCACGACACCGGCAACAAGTAATATCAAACTATTAATCCAAAATAATATGCTTCCGGGAGGTCGCTTTATAAAAGATGATATAATAAGAGCTAAAATATCCATTCCTCCTGAAGAAGCCCCCATTTTAAATAAAATTCCCACACTAAAACCGAATAAAAAGGCTCCAATTACTAAATCGATCCATACATTTCCAATAGGATGATGGATGTGTGGAGAAATTATATGGATAGTGAAGGCAGCTGAGCCAACACAAAACATCGTCCACACTGCCTTGCTTGTTCCGAGCCACTTGAAGGCTACGATTACCATCACTGCGTTTAATATCCAAATGCTCGTTGCATATGGCACATCCCACATGTAATTTAATAACACACCTATTCCGGCTGCACCACCGGATGGAATGTAATGAGGAAATAAGAAAATAGACATTGCTGCTCCTTGAATGGCAGAGGCTAATGCAAGAATGATAATTTTAAATAAATGTTGCGACAAAACTACTACATCTCCTTGTATTTCACAGTATTTCTCTTTTGCTATACTTTATATTAGTTCAATCATTAAGTGAAATATAGATTAGTGATAGTTATAATTAGAAATATTTATGATTAAAAAATGGCCATAGAGGGGACTTGAAGATCATTAGGCTGCTTAGACAGGTCCTTTTTTAACGAGCTAACGGGGCATGTTAGCTCAACAAGAAACACTGAATTAAGCCAATTAGTAATCTACAAAAGCCTCATGTTCTCATACATAAAATCTTCCTCAAAAGGTTTAACGATATAAAATATAGAATTACTAATTAAAACCATTTAGTTAGGAGGGTAGTTATGCATAACTTATCAGGAAAGGTTATTCTCATCACAGGCGCAAGTTCAGGAATTGGGCTTGCCACGGCTGAGTTGATGGCATCAAAAGGGGCTAAAGTAATTATTAATTATAATACAAACGTAAAAGGTGCCATGGAAGCCGTTCAACGTATTAAAGAAAAAGATGGTGACGCCATTGCAATTCAAGCAAATGTTATTAATAAAGAAGAAGTGAACTCAATGGTTGAACAAGCTATTTCTTCATTTGGCACAATTGACGTTTTAGTTAATAACGCTGGGGGTGGAATCCGCCAAAGTACATTTATGGATTTGAGTGAAGAGCTATTGGAAGAAACATTTAAATTAAATGTAAAAAGTGTTCTCTTATGCTCCCAAGCTGTATTAAGACATATGATTCCGAAAAAAGGCGGAAAAATTATTAATGTATCTTCTGCGGCTGCACGTATTGGCGGGGCAGGAGAAAGTATTCATTATGCATCTGCTAAAGGGGCGATAAATACAATGACGATTGGAATGTCCAGAGAGCTAATAGAATATGGAATTATCGTGAATGGGGTAGCACCTGGAATGGTAGCAACACCTTTTCATGAAAAATTTGCTCCTGGTGATAATCGACTTGAGCGTATGGCTTCATCTGTACCTATTAAACGGGCTGCTACACCTATGGAAATAGCAGAGGTAATTGCCTTCCTTTCTTCCGATGCTTCAAATTATATCCTCGGAGAAATTATGAATGTTAGTGGTGGGAGATAGTTAAAAAGTAGAATTTTATTTGGAATTTTAAGTACGTTAGTAGTTGTCTATTACATCCTTTACTTTTTTTCGAATAATACATTTTCTTGAACTAAAGGTGCAGTATGTGCAATAAAAAATAAAATATATTTATAATGAAATATCAGAAATGATTTGCAAAGCTTCATATTATAATAAATATGGTATAAGGCTTTTACTTATCAAAGAAAGAAGGGTTAATAATGATACAATCTGTTGTACATATTGCTTTGGTTGTTCAAGATTATGATGAAGCTATTGAGTTTTACACAAAAAAACTTGATTTTACGTTAATTGAAGATACGTATCAACCAGAACAAGATAAACGATGGGTAGTAGTATCCCCACCTGGTTCGTCTGGAACTACAATATTACTTGCAAGGGCTTCAAAACCAGAACAAACATCTTTTATTGGAAATCAAGCAGGGGGAAGAGTTTTTCTATTCCTTGGGACAGACGACTTTTGGAGAGACTATAATGAAATGATAGAAAAAGGAATAGAATTCGTTCGAGAACCAAAAGAACAATCATATGGTATTGTTGCTGTATTCAAAGATCTATACGGAAATGTATGGGATTTAATTCAATTTGAAGAAGGTCATCCTATGTATCAACGAGTAAAATAAACTAAACCTTTAGAGCACTAAGTACTTATATATTTTTATAGTGTAGAATAGATTTAGTAAGAAAATATTTTAACAATAAATAAGTTTAAACTGAATCAAAAATAATATGAAACCCTTCAGAATTGCTTTATCTGAAGGGTTTTTAATATTTGAAATCGTATATAAAAAATTTTTCGATTTGCAATAAAGCGATTACTTCCTTAAAACTAACAATTTCTAGCTAAATATTTACCTACGAAAATACCACTAGCTGCTGCTTGTGATAATGAATGAGTAACTCCTGAACAATCTCCAATTACATATAATCCTTGAATATTTGTTTGGAAATTTTCGTTAGTTTCTATTGTTGGTGAATAAAACTTTCCGTCCATACCATAAAGCAATGTATCCTCATCAATGGCTTCACCAATAAATTTTTCTAAATGGTTTAAAAATCCCTGCAAGATTTGAATATATAGTAAAGGAATTTCTTTAGTTAAGTCCCCAAATTCAGCTTTTAATGAAGGTTGAATTCGATTATTATACATACTTTCTTTTGTTGTGGACTGTCCTTCTCTTAAATCTCCAAACCGTTGTACTACAATACGATCTGTTCCTTTATTTATTTCACCGATAATCTTATGTGCATACATATTTGCTTCTTTAAGAGTAGAAAAATACATTGGAGTGAACAACGTAAAATTCAAGTTAGAAGTTCCATTCATTTGCTCTCGAAAGTTTTGACCATCTGGCATGACTAAACCTTCTTGATATTTACGAATGATTCTTCCTTTAGGATTCATGCAATAAGTACTTGAAATGATATTTTCATGTGCATAAGCAAGTTTTGTTTCAAAGGTATCTTCCAAAATTGAACGTAGCTGTTGTTCTGCCATTTCAACTCTAATACCCAAATCTAAACGAGTTTTACCTTGCTTAACGCCTAGACTAGAACATTGTTTTTTTAACCAATCTGTTCCGGATCGACCTGTTGCAAACACTACTTGCTGAGATTGGATAACACCTTTATTTGTAATTAAAGTAAAAGAATTATTATCTTTTGTTATATCTTGCACATCCACCTCAAATTGAATATCTATCTTGCTTGATAAAACTTTATATATTTGTTGGAAAATTTTTGTTGAAAGTGACGTGCCTAGGTGCCTTACCTCGGTAGTTAACATCTGTAAGTTACATAATTGGGCTCTTTTTGAGAGTTCTGTATTAGCTGTGGAATATTTTATAACCGAGTCTCCACCGTAACGGCATAAAATTTCATCAACTTCATCCATTAATTGTTGAAGATTCTCTCTACCTACTTTTTGCTCTAATTCGCCGCCAAATTCAGTTGAATAATTAAACTTTCCTTCTGATTTACCCAAACCAGCAAAACCAAAATATTTCTCACACATATTACATTTGCATGTTTCGCCTCGATCCAAAGGACAATTTCTCTCCTCTATAGATTTACCTTTTTCAAGAATTAATATCTTTTGATTACTTTGAGATAAGGTATATGCTAAAAAAACACTACTTACACCTGAACCGATAACTGTAATATCATACATCCATTTACACCTTCTTTAATTAATAAGTAATAAGAGTATTTTATAATACGTGGATTGTCTATACAAAACTAAATAGTTTTTTAAGGTGTAAGAACTCGTGTATTCAAATGTTACGTTACTCAAATAAAGATATTGAAAAAAAGGAAGTAAGAATTGAAATGGGACTTGTTCTTGAAATATAAAAGGAGAGCACGTAATTATCGTGTTCTCCTAAGAAACTATATATTATTTACTTTGGGTTTGAAGTGCTAATTTTACGCCTAGACCTATATAAACGAAACCAACAGCCTTTTCAATCCAACGCGAACCATTGTTTGATGTCTTAGTAAAGATTTTTTCACCAATAAAGCTTGTAATAATTGCTAACAAAATTGTATACAAAGCGCTCATCACAACAAAAGTAACTCCTAAAATCAATAATTGTACAGTGATCGATTGGCCATTATGTTGAACAAACTGTGGTAAAAACGCTAAGAAAAATAATGCAGTTTTTGGATTTAAAATTTCCGCTAAAAAACCTTGTCGGAACGAAGAACTTCCCGAACTTTGTTCAACAGTTGGTTTTTCTAGTTTTTGTGGTTTTGCTAGGAGCATTTGAATACCTAAATACACAAGGTATGCAACACCTATATATTTCACCACTTCAAAGGCAGTGGCAGAGTTCATTAAAATTGCTGATAAACCTAATACAGCCGCTAACGTATGAACTAAGTCACCTAGTCCAATGCCTAATGCAGTGAAAATACCATTCTTTTTACCACCTTTTAGTGTTTGCGTAATGGTAATAATAACTGCAGGACCAGGAATTAAAAATAAGAGAAGAACTATTGCAATAAAAGATAACATGTATACCCATCCTATTCTAATAAACTAAACATTCACTTAAGAGAATAATAAATTGACTTAATGAATGCAAAAAATATTATATGCTATCTGCTATATATCTGTCGATAACGAAATACTGAAAAGAGAAGTAGGAATAACTATTTTTAAAAATCAGAAAATATTTTGATTATATTTGTATAATGTTTTATATTATTGATTAAATATTACTTAGTTAGAGAATAGACTCCAATTAATATTTCAAGTCACATCCATGGGAATGTGGCTTTTATTTCGTAATTCAAACGTAAAAATAGTACCAACTACTAATATTTAATGATAGAATTAGGTGATAAAAATTTTGGAGGTTTTTTTGATGCTAGATATTCAACAAATACAGGAAGTTATTAGACATCGTTATCCTTTTCTGTTAGTGGATAGAGTAATGGAATTAGAAGAGGGGAAGCGAGCGGTAGCCATTAAAAATGTAACGATAAACGAAGAATTTTTTAATGGACATTTTCCTAATTATCCAGTGATGCCAGGTGTGTTAATCGTTGAAGCATTAGCTCAAGTAAGTGCAATTATTATGCTCACAAAAGAAGGCAATCAAGGAAGACTTGGATTACTGGCAGGTATTGATAGTTGTCGCTTTAAAAAACAAGTTAAACCTGGTGATCAACTGCGACTTGAAGTGGAAATTACGCGCTTAAAGGGTGCCATTGGTAAAGGGCGAGGAATTGCAACGGTTGACGGTGAAATAGCTTGTGAGACAGAGCTTATTTTCGCATTTGGAAGCTAAGCCATTCCATTTAAGAGTACTGCAAAAATACAATGCAGTACTCTTGTTCTTTGTGTAAAGGATTTTTAAAGTATTTGTTGAATAATATAATAAATGGATGACTTCGAAATGGAGGTGGTTTCATGAACTATCCCTTAGCTCTATATATAGCAACTTGTATCATGCAATTTATCATCCTCGTAAATGTTACAATATTCAACAGTCAATGGAATGGGATTATGATGTGGCTATGTACAGGAATATTTATTATTTCAACGGCGGTTTTCATTTCAAGCAGATCAAATAAAAGAAGTTCTAATGAATAAAAATCCTAAATAAAATAAGACGAAAGAGTTGATAATCTCAAAATCAACTCTATTTTTTTACGTAAATAACTAAGGTGTCATGCCATTTCTATATGGAGACTTAATTCAGTGACGAGTCGAATGTTTAAAAAGTTGAACGCTATTGAAAATACGAGAGGTGAAATAATTGGCGGCAAAACTGGTTAAACAGAGCAAGCAGGCTTATGTTTAGCAAGTCTAGCGACAATTAAAGGCGAGGAGTATATTTTAGTAACAGTAGGTGCTAAAGGTGACTCACGAGAGCAGTTCAATATTACGGATGCATTAGCTGTATATCGACAACTTTACTAAGGAACTTTATGTATGTTTCCCGCAGATACTAAACTTACATTAAAATTTTTATCCAAAATAACATACTACCTTTCTATCCCTTCATATAATTTAAATATCTGAAAAATTTGGGTGACTATGTTTTGACTATAAACGAGTTTTCTATTCTTAATAAGGTCATTAAATCAGGTAAACCAGAATGAGAGGATGAGGGGTTTGAAGCATCCCGGCACAAATGTTTTTGAAAATAAAGAGGAACTATTCATACCTGAAAAAGCATTAGATAAAGATTTTTGTGATCGATTAGTGAGAAAAATTCATAAAAATATACTGAATGAAAATATAACAAACGATGTTTATATGTCATATTTCGTGATTTTTGATCAACAATATAAATTGAAAGAAATTCGATATTTACTAGATGTTTTAAAATTACAAGCAAATGAAATTATTAGATCTAAGCCGATTTATATTACATTGTGTGGTGTTATATTATCTTTGATCACAATAATTGCCTCTGCCATCAATACTAAACTGATGATTGGGATTTCACTTGTCCAAATAGTTGCAATAGCAGTTTTGAGTTTTAATGTAGCTATCTTGTTTATTTCCTATAAAATTGAAAAAGAATATAAAAAAATATATGAAGTCATCAAATTAATTGATTATTATTTAAGTTTTTATAAATAGCTAATTTCAAACATCAATTTCTAGGGGTGTGAAAAATGTGCAAAGTAATATAGATCAATTACACTTTTGGATAAATAAGGTGCCAGAAGAGTTTCGTCAAATGTCTGAAATGGAAATTTCACAACGACCAGCACCTCAAAAGTGGTCAAAAAAAGAGATATTAGGCCATTTATGTGACTCTGCTATTAATAATCTGGAAAGGTTCATAAAAATACAATACGAAAAGGAACCTTTTGTATTAACTCCATATGATCAAGTACAGTGGGTAAAAATCCAAGGATATCAAGAGTTATCGATTGATGAAATATTGAATTTATGGGTGAGCTTAAATAAAAAAATTTTATATGTTATTTCCAATATCCCTGATGAAAAGCTGGCTCTTCCATGTGATATTGGAAATAACCAACTAATGACTCTGCAGTGGCTTATCCAAGACTACCTTGAACATATGGAACATCATTTGAACAAACAGATTTTGGGCAGTTTGAATAGTAAGTAACATGAATCGCAAATCAATCGTTGATAGGGCCTACGTTTTAATCCCAAAATCACTAAATGGAAAACCTCTAAATTTTTTTACTTCAAAGAATTCTGCAACAAAAAATCAAAAAAGAGCATTTTTTTTAACATTCCTCAAATAATAAGGTACTAAATATTTTTTTGAGGAAGTGAAGAGTTGAAAAAAATTCTGTTTTTATTACCAATTTTCCTATTAACTGTCTCCTTTTTTTATGTAAAAGTCAGCGCAGAAACATATGAACATAAAGGGAGAAAGTATTATGAAGAAGCAGGACAAATTGTTTGGGAAATTAATACAGATGAAAAAATTATTGCCCTTACCTTTGATGATGGTCCACATCGAAAGTACACAGCTCAGATTTTAGATGTGTTAGCCAAATACAAAGCGAAAGCAACTTTTTTTATTGTTGGTCAAAATGCGAAAAAAAATCCCGAGGTAATAGCAAGAATGTATGAGGAAGGCCATGAACTAGCTAATCATACATTTACGCATCCTCTAAGAACGAATGTCCCGAATTTAATAAAAGAAATAAATCAAACGAATGACGTCATTCAGAACATTACAGGATTTAAACCTACTTTATTCCGACCTGTTGAAGGACAATATTCAGATGCAATGATTGAAGYGATTGCTAAAGAAGGATATAAAGTGGTTATGTGGTCATGGCATTTAGATACATTAGATTGGAAAAGCCCAGGTACGAATAGAATTGTTACCACTGTGTTAAACGGTGTCAAAGAAGGAAATATCGTTCTTTTTCATGATGGAGGCGGAAATCGCCATCAAACTGTGCAAGCAATGGAAAAAATTATACCTGAACTTGAAAAGCAAGGATATCGATTTGTCACAGTTTCTGAATTACTCGAAGTACAAAGTAAAAAAGACAAAAACAAAGACAAAGACAAAGACAAAGACAAAGACAAAGACAAAGACAAAGACAAATAAGCTTGCCGTTTCCGTAATGTAAATGTGTCACTCATTAAAAATTCAATTTGTTATTCCATAACCTGAGGTTTATTTCCGTTCTGGCTAGGCACTTTCCTGGGGTCGTCCGATGAGCCGCTTGGAGCAACGTTTTTTTGCGAGATAGCGTAGGGCTAACGTAGCGGCAGCAAAAGGGCTGCATACTGTGCAAAAGCGTAGTGCTAACGTAGCGACAGCGGCAAATGTTTTCTGCGCGAAAGCGAAGTGCTAACGTAGCGACAGCGGCAAATGTTTTCTGCGCGAAAGCGAAGTGCTAACGTAGCGACAGCGGCAAATGTTTTCTGCGCGAAAGCGAAGTGTTAACGTAGCGACAGCGGCAAATGTTTTCTGCGCGAAAGCGAAGTGTTAACGTAGCGACAGCGGCAAATGTTTTCTGCGCGAAAGCGAAGTGTTAACGTAGCGACAGCAGCAACAGCACGATGTTTTTTGTGCGAAAGCAAAGTGACAGCAACAGGATGTTGGTCACGAAGGCCTTATCACAGGACGTGATGCTTTTAGCCTTTGCTCTCTATGTGCTCGCTCCAGGTTCTCATGACGGTGATCCCCAAAGAGTCGCCCAGCCTCCACTCTAATTAACTTATGGACGGTATATCAAATATTATCTGATAATGAAAAAAATAATTTTTCGATTTACGCTAATTTATCCGTTTTTTGTGTGCGTAAAATTTATTTAGAAAATCAGACTAAAATGATTTAGTCTGATTTTTTATGTGCGCCCGGCATGCGTATGAACTATAGGGTGCAAGTCCCGAACCTCGAAGACAGAAGTAGAGGTTAGCCAAGAGCAAGGGTGTCCGTGGCGACGCGGAATCTGAAGGAAGCTGGAGGCAAAACACCGGTCCGAGGAACACGAATCTCATATAAGGCTAGGTATGATTGGATGAGTGTGCATAACAACACAAAGTCCTTTCTGTCGAAGGTCATATCGAGTAAATGAGGCGGATAGATGGTGTGAAAGTGCATGCGCTTACCCGGGGAGGTCTGATGGAAACGCAAAGTACACTTTGTAACCTACTTAGCGATAGGTAGCTGAACCATCAGAAGTCAGCAGAGGTCATAGTACCATAAATGGGAAGGACCAAACCATGAAGGAGTGTGTAATAAACTCGAATTTCACTTGATCGATGAAGCAGACAATCCAAAGATGGACTTACTTAGTGGAAGAAAAGGTGAATCCCATAGGAGACACAAAGAGGGCTGAGAATACAAGTGGCAAGGAGAGACAGAAAAGCATAACGGACAGGGAGATATAAAATCACTGTCCGTCAGACTTCATGGAACCGCCGTATACGGATCCGTATGTACGATGGTGTGAGAGGTCGGGGGTTAGTCACCCCCTCCTACTCCGATTTCTAAATAATCTGTCACATTCAATTCTTAAACAAACACTTGAACAAAAAAAGGGATAATTACCTTAATAAAAATAAATAGGGGGGGATTGACATTGTTTAAGATTGAATTGATTGAATTTGAGACTCCCACGACTAAAGTCGCAAGCCCTATACCTTACTGTATGACGGGTGGGATTCTTGAATGACTACACGTTCGCAGTCCATTTCTGTTTTGAACAGCCTTCAAGATGAGGGGATCTCATTACCCTTCCTAAGACAGTGCATATAGCATCCTAGGCTGATTGACTGTTACCATCAATCACAGGTGCATATCGAATATTCATTGCACCGACTAAATCACGATGTTTTTCGAATCCACATTTACACTTATATATTCTATCTTGTGCCTTATTCTTTTCGGAAC
>NZ_JBFTHS010000085.1:0-11363 GCF_056394365.1 Lysinibacillus sp. 10T31 | reverse complement strand
AACAAGTAGAGGGCGAACAGTTTAGTTGTCGGGATATAATCCCACGGGTGCTTCCGTTCGACCCCGGCTACTATCAATCTATAAATTGAATAAAAAATAGTCAACCAGATTACTCCGGTTGACCTTATAATACGAACGGGTGCTTTAATTGAAGATTCGCAACCAGAAATAATCAATCTTTATTATAAAAACCAAACTAGATAAATAAAGAACCAACTGTTTTGATCAAACTTTGTTTCAAAACAGTTGGTTTCTTTCTGTATAAAATCAGCGTTTGCAACTTACTTTTAATCGAACTTTATTCAAAAGCTACATATTCTTCTCTCTAAACAATCCAGGTATATATAAATTAATGCTGTTGATTGATAAAACTACGGTCTTAACATGTCTCCCTCTTTCCATGAATCGATTAATCGATTCAATCTTCTTAGCCTAGTTTCTTCTTTTTTGGCACTCATTACCCACCAAATAGAATCTCTTTTGTAAGAAGCCGGAAGCTGATTAAAGAATTTCCAAGAATTTTGATTTTTTTTAATTTCATCCTCATATTCTTTTATTAAAGTAACGTTCCTATTAGCGGAAGAATAACCTGTTTGATCATTTCTTTGATTAAAAATAGTCAATCCTTCAGGCTTCATTTGATTAAGTTCTATTAATTTATGCACCTTTTGCACGTTAACTTTACTCCAGAGGCTATTAGACTTACGTGGAGTAAAGCGGATTTTATAGCTATCTTCATCAACTGTTTTTCGTATCCCATCAATCCAACCAAACGACAGTGCACAATCTACTGATTCTGACCAAGTAAGACTAGCTTTATTGGTCTTTTTTTTTTTTGAAAAAACTACCCAAATCTCACTAGCTGTTTGGTGATGAATATCTAACCAATCAATAAATTCTGTTTGATTAATAAAAAATAAGGCTTCACTCATTTTATCAGCCATTTTAAAATCATTTGATTAAGCTCTTCAGGTCTTTCTTCTTGAATCCAATGACCAGTGTCCAAACTCTTAACGTCTATATTAGGTACAAAATCTTTTATATTTTGAAGTGGCGGAATAATATCTTTCTCGCCATATACCATCAATGTTGGCTGATGAATAATAGGAGAGACGTCACCTAATAAATGCCAATTACGATTTAGATTTCTGTACCAATTGATGCTTGGAGTGAAACCTGTTTTATTGAACCCTGAGATATAAACAGAAAGATCTTCATCACTCATAACAGGTTCACCTAATGGCTTGGTTGCTTTAGCTAGATTAATCATTTCCATTCCTTTACCAGGAACTTGTGATGGAGCATTCTTTCGATATAAGTTATTAAGAAATTGTGATGAATTTTCATCTAGTATAGCATCTGCAACACCTGGTTGTTTGTTAAAGTGAACAAAATAGTAATCGTCTCCAAAAACTTCTTCCATAAAATCAATCCAAGGTTTCTCTCCACGAACTTGATAGGGCAAGCATAAGTTAATCATTTTACGAACACGTTCTGGGTGCAGCAAAGCCATGCTCCAAACAACACTTGCACCCCAATCATGCCCCATAAAAATGGCATCTTTGTACTGATAGTGATCCAATAGAGCAACAAGATCACCGGTTAAATGTTTAATATCATATTTTGTAACTTCTTTGGGACAAGAAGATTCTCCATATCCCCGTTGATTGGGAATAATAACGTGATAACCTGCTTCTACAAGAGGAGTCACTTGATGTCTCCAAGAATAGGCATGTTCTGGCCATCCGTGGCAGAGAACGATAGGTCGCCCCCAATTTTTTTGTCCAGCTTCAAAAACTTCTAGTTTCACACCGTTAACTGAGATAAGTGTTGGTGTTGGAAATTCATAATTGTTTGTCATTTAACGTTCCTCCTAATTAAAATAAATGTGTCTTACAACAACAATATTATCACGGTGATTTGACAACAGTCTGTCAACTTTGAGAAACGCAATTAACGATATTTTTCAGCCATCAATCTGAGTTTTGAAGCAATTGCTTCACGCATTTCTTTTGGAGCTAAGACCTCTACATGCTCTCCAAAACTAAATATGAGAGAGAACAACCATTCTTTTTCGGGGAGTGTAGCTTTAACAAGAAGTTCACCTGTTTCTAACACCGAAATATCTTCTTTATTAAAAATATCCTCCACACGAGACTGCATTATAGAGGAAATCTTTAAGACAATTGTTGTCATTATTGTTTGCTCATTTAATAATGTCCTAATCTCATGATACGATTTTTCTCGACGTTCAAATGATTGATTTTCGATATAACAATCACTTATACGGGAAACTTTAAATATTCTGAAATCTTCTTTTGAAAGACAATAAGCAAATAAGTACCAAGTATAATTTTTAAATATGAGTGACATAGGTTCAACTCGTCTTTTGCTGACAATATTATTATAATTTCTGTAGTCAATCATCAGTATATCAGTCTGTGTAATAGATTTTCTTAGCGTTTTAACTAATGACTTTTGTCCTAGAGATTCTCCAAAAGGATGTAAATCAATGATGATTTGTTCCATATGCAGCTTTAGTTCATCTGCCTTGTTTTTAGGAATGATATTTTCTAACTTTTCTATGGATGATTCTAGCTCAATGTCGTCAACCGTGGAATTAATATCTTTGAGAACAGAAAGAAGGGAGGACAGATTATTAAGAGTCAGTACTTGATGATTTAATTTATAATTTTCATAAATGCTGAATCCACCATTGTTTCCAGAGTGGGAAATGATAGGAATTCCGGCTAGATTGATTGTTTCAATATCTCGGTAAATAGTCCGAACCGACACTTCAAATTTTTGAGCCAATTCATTGGCTGTTACACGATTTCTATTAAGTAACATCACAATAATGGTTAACATACGTTCTATTTTCATTTTGTTCTCCTTAGATAAGGTTTCTTTTCATTCTACACTACACAATATGATGATACATTAAAAAAACTTTTCAAAAGAACTAATCTTTCATATACAAAAATATTATTCAAGTCTTGTATGCTTAGAGGTTCTTTTTTTACGTAACAAGTATGATAAAAGAATACTCAATACTTTTGATTGAGAAATTAAATCATGATATACTTTAAGTGCGAAACGTTATGAAATTTAGCAAGACAACACGAAAGCCAGTCCTACAGCGAATAGGACTGGCTTTTTTTTCGTTTGTTGCGAAGCCAAACGCGTGTTTAATACATGCGTCACACCATATAGTTCACCTTTTCCATTATGATTAATTGCAACGTCTAAATCATTGATAATTTGCTTCATGTATTCGAATGCAATACGCGTATTTTCATCAGTAGGTGCCCATTGATTAACTAAATCTGTTGATTCCATTGCTTCACCATTAGGATCTAAATGTACCGTACGGGCAGCTTGCTTATTAGATATATAACTTGTTAAAAGGAACAAATTTATATAATCTTTTTCCAATTCTTTATTTCCTTTAATTAAATGGATTGGTGATTCATCATTGACTACTAGTGACTTCAAGTAATACTCGAAACCTTCATCGTTACTCGCTTTTTTCAATTTTGGGTCGTTCATCGGTTCGGAAAGTAATACGTTCATCTTTGAAACCAATTCTCCGATTTCAGCATTATAAATTTGGGATTCAGATGCTTCTACAATGTTGCTATTTGTTGATTCATCTTTGTCGCTTGAATATTTAAGAGCCCCATATTCACGAACTCCAAGTGTGGCAATAAGTATAACGGCAATAGCAGCAGAACCGAATAAGATTTTTCTTTTCATTCTCAACACTACTTTCCCTAATAAAGTTAGTATAACCAATATTATGTTCATGAATATTTCAGAGATAAATTAGAATAATGTTGTTTATCAATACTTATCTTAATTTTCCTCTGAAAGATAAAATAATTAGTGGGAAATTAACTTAAAGGGGACAGAGTATGCCTAAAATCTTGACGTTGATCCAGTTTCACTCAATTTAAGTAATGTAGATATATTTAGGATGCGTGAATTTTTTACTTAACTCTGTATGGACATGAAGTAAAAATATCTAAGGTAAATTTAGAACAGCAATTGAAAAGCTCGAGTTAAATTAGTTTGACTTGAGCTTTTCAATTGCTTCTTTAATTTCTTTAGCTACTACTTCTAATCGCGCTTTAGTGGTGGGCAAGCGTCATCTTAACGAAGCTTACTATTAGAAATTATAAAGGACTTCGTTCCCACTTGTGTACGTAAGCATTCGTATCGATATGCCAGCTTTGATGAAAAATATCAAACCCTGAAATACACGAAACTAAATGAATGTAAAAACATGTCCCCTCGATCATGATTCTCTATGTCAAAAGGTCTTTAAAATCAAAATGGAAACGGATATCCGAAAATACAATACCTCAGGCCGAAGCAGACATTTTAATATGTGAAAAGGATAATGTTGACAATTCAAGAACTTGAGGATATTATTTCATGATATGCCTTAGGTGATAAGAGGTTATATCTGTAAGAATCTCTATATGGAACGTAAGAAGCAGTTATTCGATTGTAAAACAACAAAAATTGTCTAATGTTAGACAAACTTTGAGTGAGTATCTGAGTCGGGGCTCTCTTTTTGTTTAAGACAGTATGAAATAGAATTTAGGTTTAGTGAACTATGTTTAGTAGTCCTTCGAAAGGAAGAAAGACTATAAGAATACAGGAGGATTTATAATGAAGGAATTTGCTGATTTAGACTATTTAGAGTTAGATTCTTTAACAAAAGAAGATAAGCAAAAATATTTAGAAAAAGAGTTTGAAATTTCAGGAATAAATACATCTCTTCTATTTGATTTAGATATTCTGGAAGAAAATAAAGTAATAAATTTATTGGAATCAGTTATGAATGCTAAATCAAGCCGTGAGGTAACTCAAGGAGGCGTTTATCCTGCAAAATTAGTTTATGATATCTTTACTTATTCTAAAATTGAGGAAAGTGAATTTTATAATTATCTTAAAATTCTTTACTTAAATGGATTTATAGAATATTTAACACTTGAGGATTTTGACATTGAATTAGAGTCAAGAAAGGTAAGCTTTGAAAATATAAATTTTATAGATCCTACACAACAATTTAGATATAATTTACATCGATTATATAGAACCGACAAAGATTTATTTAATGAGGAAGTATATACAGGATTGCAAAGTTTAAATTCGGAAGAGGAAATGTATTATAGATTTTTAAATAGAGGGGGTCTTGTTGAAATTATTTGTTCTTATAAACCTCTTATAAGATTATCAAATAAAGGTATGCACTATCTACACTTTGTTACTAGCAAGAGAAGTTTGGAAATAATGGAAAAACAAGAGGAAATATTAGGAAATATAAAGAATACAAAGAGCGAGCAAGAAGAATTATTACAGACATTCGAAGAAAATAAGAATGAACAAGTAAAAAATATTAAATCAATAAATATCTCAATAAAAAAATATGAAAAAAAAATTAAAGCTTTTTATAAAGATATTACAACTATTTTATCTATTATGGTAGCTGCATTTGCGGTTATAGGTGTAAATATTAGTGCTATTCCTAAAATTGAAAGTAATTTTACAGCAAATGTATTAGCTTTGAATCTTTCTCTTATTGTAGTTCTACTAGCTTTGTTTTATATTTTAAAAGTTCTTGTTTACGGTGATAGTATTAATCTTAAGCGTTTTTATAGTTTACTTACTTTTTGTGTTCTAGGGATTATTAGTATTTTTTTATTCCTAGGCTTTTACCACGAGAGTAAAATTGACGTAATTGAAAAGAAGTATGAAGAAAAAATTAGTGATTATACAAATGAAAATGGAAAAAAAATATTGGAATTACAAAAACAATTACAGCAGCTGGAGAAATCAATTGAATAATACATATTAATAAATATATAACGTAGAGAACGCATTGTTTTAGCCAATGGAAGATAAAACTATATAAATAGACCAAATACTGAAATAAAGGAAAAACTAAATATTAGTCCTCACCTATCTTGTAATATAATAGACGAGGACTTTTGTACGTATATTTTTATTTCGAACCTATTTTTACAATATGTTCCATCAAAGTGTACTCTTTTCGACTTTTCCAATCACAAATTAATCCTATTGGATCTGGGATAAAACATTCTCCTAATTCTACTTCTGCTAATTTAACAACATAGGAGCATGCTTCTCCATAAAGGCTAACAATTGCAATTAAACTAGTTGCTTTTTGAGTGAGAATTATATAATGTGCTTTATCAGGACAAAAAGGTATCAAGCGCTTTTCTAATTCAGTATCTCTTGCAATCATTTCAACAAATGACTGGTTATTCTCGCCTGTAAGTATCCAATTACGAATTGGATCAAATTTAGAATCTAATACAAAATCGATTCCTTTTTCAGATGCTAAGAAGTTAAAAGCCATTTTTGCGATAATACGATTGCTTCCTTCTAAATCAATTTTATAGTGTTGATGAACTTTGACTTGACCAGAAGTTTCCTTAGAATCATTTATATTAACTGTTTTTGCATCTCTAATCTTATCAATAAATTTTTGTGCCACTGGCTCCATTTCTTTGTCTTTAATAGCTAAAAACCATCGCTTATCGGATTCACCAAAAAGAGCTAGGTTATTTGGCAAATTTTCCTCCTCTATAAGAACGTATTCATTAGAAACCTTTGCGGCCTCTACAAAAGTCATTAATGTTTGCTCTTGGCTTATACTCTCTCCAATTGAATATGGGTCAAGGGAGGTTGCGATAGTATCAGTATCAAATTCAAAAATGAAATGATTAATTACATATGGTTTCCCTAATTTAATATATCCAAGTGAATACTTTTCTTTTAAATCGTCGGTTTTTGTTTGTTGAGATATTACACTAATGTTTGATTTAGATGCTTTATTCTCATTCAAATTCCCACGCTTTCCCGGACCTTCAAATTGACGAATTAGCGAGATTAGTGATTCTCTAGAAAAGTGCTTTTCTAATACAGAAAAATCATTATTTACTTTATGAGATACATAAGATTTAGGAAGTTTTTTTGAGCCACCAATTGCTGCTAAGAATATATGGTCTCCCGATTTTATCAGTGCGTCATCATGAGGATTTTTCGTATAAATACATAGATTAGTTGAATTCATAATAATGTTCCCCCGCTGAAATTTTTTTTGAACCAAATTAACTTGTTTTTTTAATTATACAAAACAGAACCAATATATGGAATTGTATTCTAATCAACTTCCATCAGTCCAATAAATTGATGATAATCTAGAAAATGAATTTTCAGTCCCCACAACTACAATTTACAAAAGCTATTATATTCCATTTAAATCCTCAAACAGCTGGGAAAATATCAATTGTATTCTATTTTGTTTACAATAAATGCATTATATGTTAAGTTTGTAAAACACAATATATAGTTATTGCGATTCACTCTATTACAATATATAGTTTTAGAGGGCGGATGTTTAAAGGAGATAAAACAACAGATATCTTAAAAAACATACGAAAAACAAAAAGTAAGGCCTTTTTAGATGAGGAGATGAAGAAGTGAAGTTTACTGAATCGATGTTAGATAGTTATGCACAACCCCTTAGTACAACAGAGGATCAGCAATGTAAAAACTCTATTAGAATGGTTATTGACGCTATAAAGCCCCTTGGTTTTAGAGAAACAAGAAGTTCTGTTGAACCTATGTATTCTGATACATATGCATATTTTCAAGAGTTACAGTCTGAGTATGGAACTCGAAAAATAAAAGTGTTTTTACAAGGCTCATATGCAAATAACACTAATGTTCGAACACAAAGTGATGTAGATATTGCTGTAGTTGAAGAAGATACCTTTCAAACTATGTATAGAACCGGTGCTAGCGATTCAAATTATGGCTTTACAACTGCAGCCTCACGTCCTAAGACATTTAAAGATGAGGTTGAAGATGCTTTAAAAAATAAATTTGGTAATGATGTTGAACGACAAAATAAATCTATTAAAATAAATGGTAACACTTATAGAAAAGATGCTGATGGAGTTCCTTGTAGACGATTTAAAGATTATAGAAATGATTTTAGTAATAATCCACTAAATTTTATAGGTGGTATTGTTATAGTAGCTGATTCAGGAGAAAGAATTATCAATTATCCCGAACAACACATTCAAAATGGGAAAGAGAAAAATGTAGCTACTAATCATTATTATAAAAAAATGGTTAGAATAATGAAGAAGATGCGTTACCTAATGAAAGATTTTGGAATTAATTCGGCTAATAATGTTAGTTCTTTTGCTTTAGAATCATTGATGTGGAATATACCTAACGAAAAATTTTTAGAGTATAAAGCTTATCGAAAAGTTTATATGTTTGATAATCTGGTAAACTTTTTAAAAAGTAATTTGTACTCTCTCTCATCTTATAAAGAAGCTAATGGCATTAAATCACTTTGTCCTACACAAGAAGCAATTAATAATATGAGAGATTTTATAAATGACCTCGATAAATTTTATGAATATGAATAAGAGGTGACAAAAATATGTTTAACTCGAGAGTTTATTGGCGTATTTGGATAACGTTCGGAATACTCTTATTTGTAATCATCGCAACAATAAAAGGCTTTGAATTAAGTGTTGCGCTTATTGCGTCAGCGATTAGTGCAGCAGGTATTTCATTATTGTTTGAGGCACTTCTTTTCAAACAAATTATATGGAAAAAGGTACCTAATATTTTTTATCCGTGGCTCTGTTCTGTCCCTTTTATAGGGGGTGTTTGGGAAGGTTCAATTCAATCTGATTATATTTACCCTGATACTGGTGCAACGGGAGTTCCAATTCCTGCTAAGCTAGAAATAAAGCATGAATTTGACAAAATAACGGTAACATTTGAAACAAATAAGAGCTATAGTAGTAGTTATGTGAGTGATATTTGGATGGATGAGGGTGGCCGGAAATACCTTTGCTATACTTATTATAATGATGCTGATGAAAATAGAGATACTAATCCTAATCATGATGGCACAGCTAAATTAAGAATTAGTAAAGATGAATCTGATAATTTAATTTTAGAAGGTCATTATTTCACTGGCAGAAAAACTACTGGGAAGATGACATTTAAACGAGTAAGTGAAAATAATACTACAATATAATGTTTATCACTTGATAAGTTTCAAGATAGAAAAAACTATCTACAGCCTGTTATTACTGTTTAGATTAATTCAATTTTTTATAACTTTTAAAAGCCTTATTACATATCAAATGTAGTAAGGCTTTTTATGATGGCTTTTTTTATTTATAACTTTCAAGGCAATTTAAAATATCTTCTGCAAGCATTTTAGAACCTGCAGCTCCTTTTAGGTACTTTAAATTCCCTGTAGATAACCAATCAATCTCTTTCAAGTTACTTAAAAGCTTAGTCAATTTAACAGAATCCGGTTGTTGGGATTTTATTGAGTAATTATCGTTAATTATTTTATTTCCTACAATGGCCAATGCGTTTAGACATGTTATATGTGTCATTCTATACAACTTATTATCATCCCACTGTTCCGGGAATAACTCTTTTATTAAGTTGAAGTAAAGTAAAACTATATTTAGCTTCCGTTCTTTGGAAAGAGTTGCTAGAGCAGACTTTTTAGTCAATAATTTTATGATGTTGTACAGATTTTGTAAGGTTACATTTTTTTCTTTAGTTCTTCTTCCAATTAGGGTCCCTTTATTAAAGAAAGGACTCTCTGGCTTAAGGATTAAGTTTGTAGCTACCCAGCTAATGTCATCATTATCCCTATTTAAATAGCGACTTAGTGATGTACCAATGCCTTTAGCTTTTGAATTAATTACATCAAATAATTTGATTTCTTCATCCTCATCTAAATAATGAAAAGCCAAGAAAGGAACGTTAAGTGTGCTATCTGTTTCATTAATATATTCACTTATTCCGCCTAGTCTATGCTGTCCATCCATTAATGTAGCTTTTTTCTTGCATATTAATCTCCCGAAATTTCTTCTTTGTCCATCATATGCGTGAAATTCCCAATGTCCTGAAGCATTTAATAAAATTGGAGTGTAAAGGGCATCTTCACCTTGTGATAAATAACTCGCAAAATCTTTACATCTTTTTTTATCAATAGGACGTTGATAACCTTTACCAGAATTATCATTATAAAGTTTGGAATATGAAAAATTGATTGCAATTTGAGATGAAACAAATCCTTGATACGTAACACGACCACGCATTTTAGACTGTAATACATTTTCTATTGCTATATTTGAAGGTAAGTTATTACTCATAATAAAAACTCCTTAACAAAAAAATTTAATACTTAAACAGTATAGTACTTATAAGTACATATTTCAATCAAATTTATACTATATGTATCTGTAAGATAGTACAAACCTCACATAATCTAAATGTGAGGTGATTTTGTGGAAAGTTTAGTCAAATTAGTTGGAAGCAACATCAAAGAAATACGGAAATTGAAAAAACTCACTCAGGAAGAATTAGCTGAAAAATGTGGACTACAAACTTCGTATATAGCTGGTGTTGAAAGAGGAGATAGGAATATTACTATACAGACCTTAGAAAAGATTACTAATGGCTTAGAAGAAACACCTAGGAGTATCTTTAACTTTGACACTCTAAATTTCGATAATAAGTATTTTGAAAAAAAAGAGTTGATTATGATCTTGCAAAATCTTGTAGAAGACAAAAGTGAAACTGAAGTAAAATTAGTATTAAATATAGCTAATGAGATATTTAATACGTACAAAGATTGAAAGAACAAGTAAGAGCTATAGTATAGAGATAAGAAATACACACTAATTGATTTTATGTGTTTCTTAATTTTCCCTTTTGTCCATAGAAGACAATAGCAAACAGATAAAAACGGATTAGCTTTATTGTTGATAGTAGCTACTAGCGGAGAAAAAACCGATCCCCTATATGTTAGGGAATCGGTTTTAACTTTGTTTTTTGTTGTGGTATTTCGTGAATCGAATATTCAACAAAAGCACCCGTTAGCCATCCATGTAGCGCAAAAACCAGCGCTACACCACAGAAAATGAAAGATGATTAAGTTCTTTCATGGGAGTTCAATAAGGACGCTTCTTCAACAATCGCGCCCTTTAATGGAATAACTAAAATACGGGCTTTTATTACTGTAAACATCTCCCTTTTAAGATTTCAATAAAAGGAAGTATTTTGTTACAAGGGAGCAAGCAGAAATTTTAATTCCAAATTTATTGAATGAAAAATTCCGATATATTAGAATATAGGAAATACATAATAAGGAGGCTCTTTTATGAAACACCTTTATTCTCCATATCCAGCTGAAAGCATTTCCTTACAAGTAGAATCCTCACCTGTTTGGGAAGTGATACTTGGTATTGCAGGGTACACATATGGACACA
>NZ_JBFTHS010000084.1:0-12231 GCF_056394365.1 Lysinibacillus sp. 10T31 | reverse complement strand
GTGCGAAAGCGAAGCGACAGCAACAAGGTGTTTTTCTGTGCGAAAGCGAAGCGGCAGCAACAAAGTGTTTTTCTGTGCGAAAGCGAAGCGGCAGCAACAAGGTGTTTATCTGTGCGAAAGCGAAGCGGCAGCAACAAGGTGTTTATCTGTGCGAAAGCGAAGCGGCAGCAACAAGGTGTTTATCTGTGCGAAAGCGAAGCGACAGCAACAAGGTGTTTTTCTGTGCGAAAGCGAAGCGACAGCAACAAGGTGTTTATCTGTGCGAAAGCGAAGCGACAGCAACAAGGTGTTTTTCTGTGCGAAAGCGAAGCGGCAGCAACAAAGTGTTTTTCTGTGCGAAAGCGAAGCGGCAGCAACAAGGTGTTTATCTGTGCGAAAGCGAAGCGACAGCAACAAGGTGTTTATCTGTGCGAAAGCGAAGCGACAGCAACAAGGTGTTTTTCTGTGCGAAAGCGAAGCGACAGCAACAAGGTGTTTTTCTGTGCGAAAGTTAAAACTATGACACTGCGAAATTGGTTAAGATTAAAGAATGTTGTACGAAAAATTGAAGTGTTAGCGGTAATTATGTATTAGTCTCGGTGACTAGAAGTGATTGCAGAGTTTCTGATAGTGCTACGAAGGAATATATTTCCACACAAGTGGCCATTTCTTTTGTTACTCTATTTCATTTTGAATCTTATTGTCGTTGAAATGATTTTAGAGTCGTCATACTATATACGAAAAAAAGAGCAAAAGGTTCCAAAAAAATGAAAAAAACTACGCAATTTTGCGTAGTTTTTTGTAATGAGGTTAAACCTCCATAATGATCGGTAAAATCATAGGGCGACGTTTTGTTTTTTCAAATAAATATGGCCCTAATACGTCAGTAATGTCATTTTTCAGCTCAGTCCATTGAGGAGTTTTGCTTTGAATTGTCTCGTTCAGGTGACGGTTTAGCATTTTTTGTGCTTCATTAATCATCGTACCTGACTCACGCATGTAAACAAAGCCTCGTGAAATAATGTCTGGACCGGAAACGATTTTTTGGTTTTCCATATCCACACTTACAACAACGATTACTAAACCTTCTTCAGAAAGAATGCGGCGATCGCGTAATACGATATTGCCGATATCTCCAATACCATTGCCATCAATATAAACGTCTCCTGAAGGAATACGACCTGCTACATGTGCTTCGTTGGCACTTAATGCTAGCACGTCACCATTCTCCATAACGAATGTATTTTCAAGCGGAACATCACAATCTTCTGCTAGATGCGTATGCATTTTCAACATACGGAATTCACCGTGAATCGGCATGAAGAATTTAGGCTTCATTAAGCGTAGCATCAATTTTTGTTCTTCCTGAGAACCATGACCAGAAGTATGGATATTATTTAGTGCACCATGTATAACTTCTGCCCCTGCACGGAAAAGTAAGTTGATGATCTTGTTTACACTTACTGTATTTCCTGGTACTGGTGAAGAAGAGAAGATAACTGTGTCACCAGGCTGGATTTGGATTTGACGATGTGTACCATTGGCAATACGAGATAGGGCCGCCATCGGTTCACCTTGAGAGCCTGTGCATAATATCATTACTTCATTGGCAGGAAGACGATTAATGCTTTGGGCATCAATAAATGTATCCTTTGGTGCGTTAATATAGCCTAGTTCACGACCAATTGTAATGGCATTATCCATTGAACGTCCGAAGACAGCAATTTTTCTTCCGTATTTTATTGCAGCATCTGTTGCTTGTTGTAAACGGTGAATGTTAGATGCGAAAGTTGCGAAAATAATACGACTATCCACCTTACGGAAAATTTCATCGATGCTTTTTCCAACTGTACGCTCTGACATTGTGAAGTTCGGCTTTTCTGCATTCGTACTATCTGAAAGTAAGCACAGTACTCCATCACGGCCGATTTCAGCCATTTTTGTTAAGTTGGCTGGCTCGCCAACAGGTGTAAAGTCAAATTTAAAGTCACCTGTATGCACGATGTTACCAGGTGGTGTTTTTACAACGATTCCGTAAGCATCAGGAATACTATGTGTTGTTCTAAAGAAGCTAACAGATGTTTTTCTGAACTTAATAACATCTTCTTCTTTAATTTCGATAAGCTTTGTTGTACGTAACAAGCCATGCTCGTCTAACTTATTGCGTAATAAGCCAAGTGCAAGCTTACCGCCGTAGACAGGGACATTTACTTGACGTAATAAGTAGGGAATACCACCAATATGGTCTTCATGTCCATGTGTAACAAATAATCCTTTAATTTTGTCGACATTGCGTACTAAATACGTATAATCCGGAATAACGTAGTCAATGCCGAGTAAGTCGTCTTCCGGGAATTTAATACCGGCATCAATTAAAATGATTTCATCTTGAAATTGAACGCCGTAAGTGTTTTTGCCGATTTCGCCCAGTCCGCCGAGCGCGAAAACAGCTGCTTGGTCATTTTTAACAAACTTCATGTTTGTTAAATTTCCTCCAAGATGAAGTTCGGGCTTGCTTGTTCGTAGGCTAAATAGTTACCTTCAAGCAGTTGAACGAACTCGATGTTGTAGTTTCGGTCTTTTAGCTTTTCACGTACTTCGCGTTCTGAAGCAGCTTCAAGGTATAGACTATTAGTGTTTTCGCGAACTGGAATTTCATTTGCTTTTTCTTGATAATAAACTTTGTAAATCATAGTTTGCTCTCCTTTTATTGCGTACAATTTTCTTGCACCTTTGACTAATACCACACACGTACTACAAGAAAAAACAGCGAATTTCTAGTGAACAAAGGAAGAAATTAAGCGTTTGAATTTCTTGTATCTCAGTGCTACAATCCAGACGTAATTACAACAAGGTGTAATTGAATCAAGCGATGAGACAGTGGTTGCACATAACCAAATAAATGCATTTCCTTTATATTATCACGCAGTTACTCTAAAATAAAGAAAAGCCCTTCAAATAATGAAGGGCAAATGTTAGGCAATTGATTTTTTTCCGAGTATGCCGCGAAGTTGCTTCAACAATTTACGTTTGAGTTTCTTCAGCATGGCACATCACTCCTTAGGATCATTATAAAAAAAATATTGCCTCTGTAAAGTCATAAACCTTGCGGAATAATACATAATGAAGGAGACTATAAGATGAAGAAAATATTATTTTTTGATGTAGATGGTACACTTTATAATAGTGAGAAAATATTACCTGCTTCTGCGAAAGAAGCGCTTTTTGAAGCTCGTCGTAATGGTTATGAGATAGCGATTGCTACTGGACGTGCACCTTTCATGATTCAATCATTACTAGAAGAGTTAGATATTAATACGTATGTGACATTTAATGGGCAATATGTAGTTTATCGTGGTGAGGTTGTCTATACAAATGGTGTTGAGAAAGACGAGCTAGCCAAAATCATTGCCTTTGGTGAAGCGCGAAATGAACCTGTAGTATTTTTAGACGACCAACAAATGATTGCATCTGTTGGAAATAACGATATGATAGCCGAAAGCTTAAATACATTAAAATACCCGTATCCAAATTTAGATTCAACTTATTATATGCAGAACGAAGTATATCAAACACTTATTTTTATGGAAGAAAAAGATGAGGATTTATATCGTGAAGCATTCCCGAACGTGCAGTTTGTACGTTGGCATCGCTATTCTTGTGATATTTTACCAAAGGGAGGCTCGAAGGCTGCGGGTATTGAAAAGGTCCTTGAGAAAATGGGGCTGACATTAAATGATGCCATTGCTTTTGGAGATGGTATCAATGATATTGAAATGCTTCAGGCTGTTGGGACAGGCGTGGCGATGGGGAATGGACATGAGAGCGTAAAGGCTGTTGCTACCCATATTGCAGAGCATGTAGATGAGGACGGTCTCGCTAAAATCATGCGCAAATTAAAGCTTATCTAAAGAAACTAAAAAGCAACTGGTTGTAAGAATTGATTACAGCTAGTTGCTTTTGTATTTAGTAAATTATTCAGTGTCTTCGATGTTTGTTTTTACTATTTTCAGTTGTACCCCTTTATCCGCGAAATGATTGATAGTGTCTTTAGAGAGTCCATTATCTGTAATAATCATATCTACCTCATCTACTGGACAAACTTGAATGGCGACATCTTTGTCAAATTTTGAAGAGTCTGCTGCTACATATACAGTTTGGGAAATGTTTATAATTTGCTTTCGGGTGATCGCCTCTTCTAAATTGAAATCTGAAATTCCTTTTTTAATCGACACCCCACTTGCACAAATAATAGCTTTATTAATATTAAGGTAATCGAAGCGGAAGAGGAAATCATTAGACGTTACGGACTTTTCGGAATGACGAACTTTACCACCGATAATAATCACTTCGATATTGGAGCCAATTAACTCAAAGGCTACGGGAAGTGAGTTTGTAATAACGGTTAATTTTTCTTTCTCTAATAAAAATGGTGTCATTTGATATGTGGTCGTTCCACTATCTAAAAAAATACATTCCCCATCTTCTACTAAAGAAGCGCAAGCTTTTGCGATCGCGATTTTTTCTGGTAGCTGTTCATGAAGTCGGTTATCCATCAACCCCTCAACAGGTTCAATATATTTAACACCACCATAAAACTTCTCTATTTTCTTATCTAGCACAAGTTGTTGAATATCACGACGGATTGTAAAGGACGTCCATATCCATATATGATTTTTAAAAATATGGAGGCATTAGGTATGGAGGCAACGAAACAAGTTGTGAAAATTGGTGATACAACTTCAGATATTAAAGAGGCTTTAAATGCAGGTGTATGGGCTGTTGGTGTTATTGTTGGAAGTTCTGAGATGGGGTTGTCTGAAGAAGAGTTTATAGCTTTATCAGAAGAAGAGCAGCAACTAGCTATTGAAAAAACAGCACGAATATTTAATGAAACAGGTGCGCATTATACAATTCGAACGATGGAAGAGCTGCCTGCACTGCTGGAAAAAATTAATGAACGTTTAGAACAAGGAATAGAAATAGCATAAAAATATCGATTGAAAGTTGAAAGTGATGGGGAGAAGATCACAACGAAGCTGACGAGAAAGTAGACCCCCGCAGTTTATGATAACTGCAGGGGTTTGCTTTCTTTCTGTGATCCTAATCGCGATCGTAGGGTGTAGAATCTGGAACTTCCGCAAATGGATTTTTTTCATTGATGCGATCGTAAAACATAATGCCGTTAAGATGATCTAATTCGTGTTGGAAGGCTATAGCAGGCATGCCTTTTAGTCGCATTTTTTTCTCTTCACCGTCAATTGTTTTAAATTTAACTGTAACACGAGCGTGACGTGGTACATAGCCGGGAACATTGCGATCTACAGAAAGGCAGCCCTCACCCGCTGCAAGGTATGTGTTTTCTACAGAGTGGCTAACGATTTTTGGGTTGATAGCTACAAAACTTAATTGTTCGCCATTGTCATCTGTTAAATGAAGGGCAAACATCCGATGTAGACTATTTACTTGATTGGCAGCTAATCCAATGCCGCCGCGTAAATTATATTTATCAGCAATTTCAGGATCTTGGCTGTTTATTAAATATTGAAGCATGTCTTCTGCTAGCTGTCTTACTTCGTCAGTTAAAGGGAATTTGACCTCCTCAGCTTTTGTGCGTAAAGTCGGATGACCTTCGCGAATAATATCATCCATTAAAATCATATATGAATCTTCCTTTCAACATTGTAGTGCTTACTTATAAGTATACATCACGTCTTAAAACAATCACATGAAAAAAGACCTTATTTGAATATACTTAAAAAATTTTTCTAAAGCTATTAGATTGTCTAGAACTGGGGCATTCTACTATTGTTAATCGTGTAAGGGAACTAAATGATTATGTACTTTTAACATGTTGTTATAATACAGTTCTTCTTGAATGATGGTACAGTATGGAACAGGGTTGTTTAATCGTTATGTTAGAAAAAATCTTTGTTTATACGCGTATTATATGATTGACCGACAGTATTTTATTCAGTATACTGAGTGCAAAGAATAAGTTGTACTAGTTGAAATGGTGATTTATTTTAATACAGCTGAAAGGGAGATGTGACAAATGGGCAAGAAAAACAATAATATTTTTGACGCTAAACAAACGCTAACTGAAATAGAAGAAAAATTTGAAATGTTTCAAATTTTGAATGAAGAAGGCGAAATTATAAATGACGAGGCAGACCCAAAGTTATCTGATGAGGAGCTAGTTGAGTTAATGACGCGTATGGTATATACACGTATTTTAGACCAACGTTCCATTTCTCTTAACCGTCAAGGTCGATTAGGCTTCTATGCACCAACGGCTGGGCAAGAAGCTTCACAACTTGCTTCACACTTTGCATTAGAAAAAGAAGACTGGATTTTACCAGGTTACCGTGATGTACCACAAATCGTATGGCATGGTTTACCTTTAGATAAAGCGTTTTTATTCTCACGTGGTCATTTTATGGGGAATCAAGTTCCTGAAGGGGTAAACGTATTAGCACCTCAAATCATTATCGGTGCACAATATATTCAAGCTGCAGGTGTAGCGCTTGGTATTCAAAAACGTGGTAAAAAAGCTGTGGCTGTAACTTATACAGGTGATGGTGGTTCATCGCAAGGGGATTTCTATGAAGGCATTAACTTTGCAGGTGCGTTTAAATCACCAGCAATCTTCATTGTGCAAAATAACCAATATGCAATTTCAACACCTCGTGAATTACAAACAGCTGCGAAAACAATTGCTCAAAAAGGTGTAGCAGCAGGCTTACCAAGTATTTTGGTAGATGGAATGGATGCGCTAGCAGTTTACGTAGCAACACGTGATGCACGTGAGCGCGCAGTTAATGGCGAAGGTCCAACTTTAATTGAAACACTGTGCTATCGCTATGGTCCTCATACAATGGCAGGGGATGACCCAACGCGTTACCGTACATCAGATACAGATACTGAATGGGCACAAAAAGACCCTCTTGTACGCTTCCGTAAATATCTAGAAGCGAAAGGTTTATGGGATGAGCAAAAAGAAGAGGCTGTTATTGAGCGTGCAAAAGAAGAAATTAAAGAGGCAATCAAGAAAGCCGATGCTGCTCCAAAACAAAAAGTAACTCAGTTAATGGAAAACATGTATAAAGGCGAAATGCCATCAAATTTAAAAGAACAATATGAAATCTATAAAGAGAAGGAGTCGAAATAACCTATGGCACAAATGACAATGATTCAAGCAATTACAGATGCACTTCGCACAGAATTAAAGAACGATGAAAACGTTCTTGTATTCGGGGAAGATGTAGGTGTCAATGGTGGGGTATTCCGCGCAACTGAAGGCCTACAAAAAGAATTCGGTGTTGACCGCGTATTCGATACGCCATTAGCAGAGTCAGGTATTGGTGGCTTAGCAGTCGGACTTTCTCTTCAAGGTTTCCGTCCAGTTCCTGAAATTCAGTTCTTCGGCTTTGTTTATGAAGTAATGGATTCAATTAGTGGTCAATTAGCACGTATGAGCTATCGTAGCGGCGGTGTCTATAATGCACCAGTAACAATCCGTTCTCCATTTGGTGGTGGTGTACATACACCGGAAATGCACTCAGATAGCTTAGAGAGTTTAATGACAGCACAACCAGGGTTAACGGTTGTTGTACCATCTACACCATACGATGCTAAAGGCTTACTGATTTCATCTATTCGAAATGATAACCCAGTAATTTTCTTAGAGCATTTAAAATTATATCGTTCATTCCGTGAAGAGGTACCAGAGGAAGCATACGAAATTCCACTAGGTAAAGCAGATGTAAAACGTGAAGGTAAAGATCTAACAATCATTGCCTATGGTTTAATGGTTCACGAAAGCTTAAAGGCTGCAGAAGAGCTAGAAAAAGAAGGTCACTCTGTAGAAGTTATTGATTTACGTACAATTCAACCAATTGATATTGAAACAATTATTGCGTCAGTTGAAAAAACAGGTCGTGCAATCGTTGTACAAGAAGCTCAAAAACAAGCAGGTATCGCTGCAAATGTTGTGGCTGAAATTACAGAACGCGCGATTTTAAGTTTAGAAGCACCTGTACTTCGTGTGGCTGCACCAGATACTGTGTACCCATTCCCACAAGCTGAAGGTGTTTGGTTACCAAACTATAAAGATGTAATGGAAACAGCAAAAAAAGTTTTAACATTCTAATGTAGCTTCTAAAAAAGGAACTGTAAATAGAAAGGATGGGTACACATGGCATTTGAATTTAGATTACCAGACATAGGCGAGGGTATTCACGAAGGCGAAATCGTGAAATGGTTCGTTAAAGCTGGAGATGCAGTAAAAGAAGATGATATTCTTTGTGAAGTACAAAATGACAAAGCAGTGGTAGAAATCCCTTCTCCGGTTGAGGGAACAGTAGAGGAAGTCTTAGTAGGAGAAGGCACAGTAGCGGTTGTTGGTGATGTCTTAATCCGCTTTGATGCACCTGGCTATGAAGACTTAAAGCTAAAAGGTGATGACCATGCTGAGGCGAAAACAGAGTCTCAAGTTCAAGCAACAGCTGAGGATGGTCAGAAAGTAGAAAAGGCTCCTGTTAAAGATGAACAGGCTCCAGAGAAAGCTACTGAAAAGACTGAAACTGTAGCTGATGATAATAAGCGTGTCATCGCAATGCCTTCAGTACGTAAATTTGCTCGAGAGCATGATGTTAATATTCGTGAAGTTAAAGGTACAGGCAAAAATGGTCGTATTTTAAAACAAGATATTGAGAATTTCCTAAAAGGTGGAGGCGCTGTAGAAGCTGAAGTAGCACCAGTGGCAAATGAAGAAACTGTTCAGCAAGAAACAACTTCACAAGCAGCAGCACCAGTAGTTCTTGAAGGTGAATTCCCTGAAACACGTGAGAAAATGTCGGGCATTCGAAAAGCGATTGCTAAAGCGATGGTTCACTCGAAACAAACGGCTCCACATGTTACACTAATGGATGAAGTCGATGTAACAGCTCTAGTAGCACATCGCAAAAAATTCAAAGATATCGCTGCTGAAAAAGGTGTCAAATTAACGTACTTACCATACGTAGTTAAAGCGCTTATTTCAACTTTACGCGAATTCCCAGAATTTAACCGCTCATTAGATGATGCAACACAAGAAATTATTCAGAAGCATTATTATAATATTGGTATTGCAGCAGATACAGAAAAAGGCTTATTAGTACCAGTTATTAAGCACGCAGATCGTAAATCTGTTTTTGCAGTATCAAATGAAATTAATGAATTAGCGACTAAAGCACGTGAAGGCAAGCTTGCACCACATGAAATGAAGGGCGCTTCGATGTCGATTACGAATATCGGCTCTGCAGGAGGACAATGGTTTACTCCGGTAATTAATCATCCTGAAGTAGCAATTCTAGGTATTGGTCGAATTTCAGAAAAACCTGTAATAAAAAATGGTGAAATTGTAGCCGCACCTGTGTTAGCATTATCATTGAGCTTTGATCATCGTATGATTGATGGAGCCACTGCGCAAAATGCTTTAAATCACTTAAAGCGTTTGTTAAGTGAACCAGAATTATTATTAATGGAGGCGTAACAAAAATGGTAGTAGGAGATTTTCCAATCGAAACAGATACTCTTGTCATTGGTTCAGGTCCTGGAGGATATGTAGCAGCAATTCGTGCAGCTCAAACTGGCCAAAAAGTAACAATCGTTGAAAAAAATGTACTTGGTGGTGTGTGCTTAAACGTAGGTTGTATCCCATCAAAAGCATTAATTTCAGTAGGTCACCGTTTTGAGCATGCTAAACATTCAGATGACATGGGTATCATCGCTTCTGACGTGAAATTAGACTTCTCAAAAGCACAAGCATTTAAAGACAGCGTTGTTAAAAAATTAACTGGCGGTGTTGAAGGCTTACTTAAAGGTAATAAAGTTGAAATTGTACAAGGTGAAGCTTATTTCGTTGACGCTCATTCAGTGCGTATCATCAATGGTGAATCTGCTCAAACTTACACATTTAACAATGTAATTATCGCAACAGGTTCTCGCCCAGTTGAAATTCCAACATTTAAATTCTCTAATCGCGTACTAAATTCTACTGGCGCACTTTCTTTACAAGAAGTACCAGGTAAATTAGTCGTTATCGGTGGAGGTTATATTGGTACAGAGTTAGGCTCAGCTTATGCTAATCTTGGCTCACAAGTAACAATTATCGAAGGTGGAAAAGATATCTTAGCTGGCTTCGAAAAACAAATGACACAAATCGTGAAAAAAGGCCTTAAAAAGAAAGGCGTTGAAATGGAAGTAAACGCATCTGCAAAAGGCGTTGAAGAAACAGAAAACGGCGTAGTAGTAACATATGAAGTTGGCGGAGAAGAGAAAAAAGTTGAAGCTGACTACGTATTAGTAACTGTAGGTCGTCGTCCAAATACAGATGAAATGGGCCTTGCTGAAATCGGTATTGAATTCGGTGAACGTGGTCTTATCAATGTTGACAAACAATGTCGTACAAATATTCCAAACATCTATGCAATTGGTGATATTGTAGCTGGTCCTCAACTTGCTCATAAAGCATCTTACGAAGGTAAAGTTGCTGCTGAAGCAATCGCTGGTGAAAAATCAATCGTTGATTATTTAGCTATTCCTGCTGTATGCTTCACAGATCCAGAAATGGCAACAGTTGGTTATAACGAAGATGAAGCGAAAGCTGAAGGCATTGAATACACTGCAGCGAAATTCCCATTCGCAGCAAATGGTCGTGCACTTGCATTAAACCAAACAGAAGGTTTCGTGAAGCTTGTTGCGCGTAAAGAAGATGGCTTATTAATCGGTGCTCAAATCGTAGGTGCTGGTGCATCAGATATGATCGCTGAAATGGGCTTAGCAATTGAAGGCGGTATGACTGCTGAAGATATCGCATTAACAATCCATGCTCACCCAACATTAGGTGAAATTACAATGGAAGCTGCTGAAGTATTACTTGGCAACCCAATCCATATTGTAGCTAAAAAATAATAAAGTTTATGAAAACGGCTATAAAGCATTTGCTTTGTAGCCGTTTTTTTGTATATTACTTGTAATTTTGATAAAGTAATTATATCGAATGAATATTCGAAAAATATACTCGATAGGGAATCTATTAAACACTGGATAGACTAAGTGAAGGTGTCAAATAAATCTAGCGAAGTGCCAGATAGTCTGTGAATTGACTGCTAGATGTCCGAAAATAATAATGATATTTATGAAAAAGAGAAGTTGAACAAAAAAACTGAGGTGATAACAATGGAACTAGGCTTAAAGGGGAAAGTAGCAGTTATTACAGGTTCAAGTAAGGGAATTGGTTATTATACAGCGATGCAGCTTGTTAAAGAGGGGGCAAAGGTTGTACTTTGTGCTCGTGGTGAAAAACAGCTTCAAGTGGCTGCCGGCTGTATTAAAAACGAAACAGGCGAGGACGTTTTAATTGTACCGACTGATATTACAAAGGAAAAGGATTGTAAGTACTTAATTGAACGAGCAGTCGAGCATTTTGGTCGCCTTGATATTCTTATAAATAATGCAGGTACAGCTTCAGCTAATCCATTTGAATCGGTTAGTAGTGAGCTATGGCAAGCTGATTTAGATTTAAAAGTGTTTGGTGCTGTCAATTGTTCAAAATATGCTACACCTCATTTGCGTAAGGTAGGTGGCGGTGCAATAGTTAATGTGACTGCGGTAATGGCTAAAACGCCACCAGCAAACTCACTCCCTACTACTGTAAGTCGTGCCGCCGGGCTTGCATTAACGAAAGCGATGAGCAAAGACTTAGGTAAAGATAATATTCGTGTGAATTCTGTTTGTATTGGGCTTATTCGTAGTGATCAAATAGAGAAAAAGTGGAAAGAAGAAGAGCCAGAGCTTACGTGGGAAAATTATTCCCGCAAAGTAGGTCAAGCGATTCCACTTGGTCGTGTAGGGGATACTCAAGAAGCAGCAAATGTCATTACTTTTTTAGTATCAGATGCAGCTAGTTATGTGACAGGAACTTCGGTAAACATTGATGGCGGTTCAGGACATGCATTATAGTTAAAAAAAGACTATTTAGCGGTTTCTTAAAAGCGAATGTAGAACAGTTTTTAGACAACCTCTTTATCTTATGTATAGAAAAAGGATGGCTCAAAGTGTTTAAAATGTACCCTATAAGATAGACACTTTCAAAAAGGTCATCTTATAGGGTATTTTTGTTTATAATGAAGAAAAAAACGAGCGGTGGTAAATAGTATGACTAAGAATTTATTTTCGAAACAACAACAGGCACAATTAAAATTAAAT
>NZ_JBFTHS010000083.1:0-12330 GCF_056394365.1 Lysinibacillus sp. 10T31 | reverse complement strand
AGAAATACGATGTATATTGAAAGCCGACAATAGTCTAGTGATGATGGCAAAGAGGTCACACCCGTTCCCATACCGAACACGGAAGTTAAGCTCTTTAGCGCCGATGGTAGTTGGGGGCTTCCCCCTGTGAGAGTAGGACGTCGCTAGGCAATGTAAACAGTCAGCTGAGTGCTGGCTGTTTTTTATTGTTAAAGAAACAGCATAGGTGCTAAAGTGCTATATCCTCGTGGTCGCTTCAATCCCTAGGGTTGGATGTAAATGGGCACTTTAATGCAATTAACTATCGACAAAAAGTTAACACTATTGGCAATTAAACACTGAAAGAGCAACTACAAACCATTAAAGTTTTTGTAGTTGCTCTTTTTTCTATTTAGTGTGTTTATGCTTATCGCTGTACTCTATCCAGAAATCAGCGTTTTCAATGCCTACTTTTCGCGGATCAAAAATCGGATCGAGCCCAGCCTTCTTTTGACGGTCGTAATCACGCAAAACTTTTATAGCTGGTTTTGTTAATAAGACGATTGCAATAAAGTTTAAATAACTCATACTGCCGAATCCGATATCTCCAAGACCCCACATCAAACTAACAGATTGAACACTTCCAATATAAACTACAATTAAGAAGACTAATTTTAAAACTAATTTTAATACTGGGTATTTCAGTTTTTTATCTAAATATACGATGGTAGTTTCTGCGATATAGTAGTAGGCCATTAAAGTTGTAAATGCAAAAAGGAAAATGGCTATAGCCACGAAACCACTACCAAAATCATTAAACACAGTAGAGACTGCCGCTTGTGTATAAGCAGTACCTGCCACAACGCCAGGAATGTTTTCAACTAGAGGCGCTGTTGCTCCAGGAGGTGTTACATTATACATACCTGTAATTAAAATCATTAAAGCAGTTGCTGTACACACGATAATAGTATCAATGTAAATCGAGAAACCTTGTACTAATCCTTGTTTAGCTGGATGGGATACTTCAGCAGCTGCAGAACTGAATGTTGCTTCACCAGCTCCAGCAACATTTGAAAATACGGAACGTCTTACACCCCAAGCGATGGCAGTACCAATTATACCCCCAAATATTTCGTTCGTACCAAATGCACTTGTAAAAATTAATTTAATCATATTAGGAATTTCACTTGCATGAGCACCTAAAATAATAAGTGTTAAAAGAACGTAGGCAAGCGCCATGATAGGCACAATTTTATCGGCAACTCGAGCAATACGTTTAACACCACCAAAAATTATTAGTCCTAAAAGGACAACAATCACTATACCCGTTATATATGGAGAAATATTAAATGCTGTACTAAATGAAGTGGCAATTGTATTTGCTTGAATACCGGGTACTAAAATGCCATAAGAAATACAAATAACAAGTGCTACAAAAATAGCGAAACCTTTAAGTTTTAAACCTTTTTCAATATAAAACGGTGATCCACCACGATATTGATTATCTGCTTTTTCTTTATAAACCTGTGCTAGTGTTGATTCAATGAAAGCGCTTGCGCCTCCGAGGAACGCCATTACACACATCCAAAAAACTGCACCTGGTCCACCCGCTGCAATAGCAGTAGCTACACCTGCGATATTACCAACCCCAACACGTCCAGATAATGCCATACAAAAAGCTTGGAAAGATGATATTCCTTCATTTGATTCTTTTCGTTCACGCAATAATCGTATCATTTCTGGAATATAACGAAATTGTACAGCTCTAGTCAGAACAGTAAAATACAAACCTACACCTAATGCTAAATAAACGAGTGCATTTCCCCAAATATAATCGACTAACGTATTAACGATTGCTTCCATATCATTTCCCCCTTGAACCAACGAATTCTTTTTTCTTGTATTCGGAGCATTTTCCCAAGATTAAGTACTTCCATTTACAACTAAGAAGAATCCACAAATCGTCTTCCTACCATAGGACATAGACTTTCTGTCGTTAAGGATTACGCAAAGTTAAAAATACCTCCCTTCAAAATTTTCCTCCCTTATAATTCTTAATGCATTATCTGTGCCATAAAGCAAAATATGTACTTGACTGCAAATAAAAAATCCTTTTCTCCGTAGTATGAGAAAAAGATTTTTTACTTCTTTCAGCAAGTGTTTTTGTAGCGCAAGCGAAGCGTTAGCTACAAATGGTTTTATAGTGAAAGCAAAGCGGAGCTATAGAAGTCTCCCACCTCTAGAGGTGGTGAGATAAATGCGGGTTAAAGTTATTTTTCAGCAGGTGTCCAAACATCGGCTGAATCAAAGGAACTCGGGCTAAGAACTTCATATCATGTGAAAACGCCTGAGTGACCAACATTGTGTTGTTGCAGCTGCCGCTTCACTTTCGCACAGACAAAAAGCAGCTGCGTTAGCACTACGCTTTCGCACAAAAAACATTTGTTGGTCTAAAGCCTCTGGCAGAAGTCACGGAACGGCTTTGTGTTTACACAAAGCCGTTCCAAGGCATAATTGATTAGGTCGATCTGTTGTTTACGCTGACTCGAATGCTTGTAGTGTGTAATATTCTTATTTCCAAAAGTTATACACTTTTTTGTTTTGTCTAAAATACTGACAGTTTTATTTAGTAACTTTTGGGAATGATTCTATCCAAATTTTTTTCAATTGTTGGCGACCTGCTAAAACTTCGGGGTGGAATTGAATATGTGCGTTTGCTCTTGTTGTCTCTATATCTTCAATAGCGAGTTGAATTTCTTGCATTGTAGTGCCAGTATTTAATTTCTGTGCTATTGTAAGAGCAGCAACTTTGCCTTGTGCTAATGCAACTTTCGCCCCTTCAATACCTGTAATATTACCCGCAACATATAGCCCCTCTAAGTTAGTTTCCATTTGCTCATTATGTAATGGGATAAACCCCCCTAATTGTTCAATATAATGGAATGGACAACCTGCTAATGAAGCAAGTTCTGCTAAAGGATATAATCCGCCAGCAATACAAACAAAATCTGCTTTAATGCGTTTTTCACTGCCCGGAACGATGGAGCCGTCAGTATTCACTGTTGCGATAACAACTCCTTCTACACGTTCTTTACCGACAATTTCAACGACCGCTTTTCGTAACATTATTGGAATATCCCACATTTTCACTCCGTTTTTTGGATAGAAGGTAATGCCTAACTTCTTCATAAATTCATTTTTCATAAACTTACTTCCGATTTTAACAAGGGGGGAGGGGGCCATATGAGATACATGTAGTAATGAATTCATGACCTCTAAAGGGTTTCCGCTATCCTCTGTTAGTAAGTTAGTAGCAGGTAATGTAATAGCTGCTACTTGAACGCCGGCGATTTGTAATTCCATCGCGATGGCTGAGGAAAGTACGTTAACCCCAATAATAATCCCCCGTTTGCCAGGCTTTACACGATGTACATTTGTCATTACTTGTGCAGCTCCAACAGACATTACACCAGGAAGTGTCCATCCTGGTATTGGGAAAGGTGATTCAGCGGCACCTGTAGCTAACAAAAGCTGCGTTGTACGAAATACGCCCTTATTTGTATAGACGATCCACTCCTGCTCAATTTTTTCTAAATCCGAAACGCTTGTTTGGAGTAAAATCTCAACATTTAGGGCTTTTGCATGTTCCAATAAACGCCCGGATTCTACAATACCATTCCACCATTTTCCTGGACTTTCTTCATATAATTGTCCAAGTAAGCGTCCTCCTGCATATAAGTATTCATCGATGACTAGAACAGCTATATTTTTTTCTGCTAATGTAATAGCGGCAGAAAGCCCAGCAGGACCAGCACCAATAATGATCACTTTATTTTCCATTATTCTCCCTCCAGTCACGTACCGACGTAGGAAGTATCTTACCACTTTTCACAATCATGCCGTCATAGACTGGTGTTATACACGCGCGTTGTCCTTCTAAGCCGTTGACATTGACGCGACACTCAAAGCAGTGGCCAATATTACAGTAGATGCCACGTGGTTGACCTGTGTCTTCATGGACACGTAAGGTGCGAATGCCATTTGCAAGTAGGGCAGCTGCTAATGATTCACCTTTGTATCCTTCATATTCTTGGTCATCAAAAGTGAAAGACACTTTGTCATTTGGAGGTAAAACTCCTAAAACAGGGTGGCTCATAATACGTTCAGTCATTATTAAACCTCCCCTAGGTCGGCAAACCGCACAGGACGAATGGGTGCCTGATATTTTAATGAAATTTCGCAGTCTGGTCGTGGGTGATGTTTGTGTGCGATTTGATCAACCATTGTACGACAAGTACGACCACCACAATAGCCCATACCTGCCCGCGTTCGTAGCTTAAGTTCACGAGCAGAGCAATTATTTTTAGATGCTACTTCTACGAGTTCATCGTAGCTAACTTCTTCACAACGACATACAATCATAGATTTATTTTGCATAACTACACCCCTAAGTAAGGAATTTTATTTACATATTAGTTACTGCAAAAACTGTGCCATGAAGTGTTTTTAGAAGTACATTAATGGCTTAATGCAAATTGAAAGAAAAGTGTATAAAAATATAGACACTTATTTCAAAAAATTAGACATTGATGTTTAATTTTTTTAATCGATTGTATAATGTAGCTCGAGTAATGCCTAAATTTTTAGCACAGATTTTTTTATTGCCATTTACGAGAGCAAGCTGCTCTAAAATAATTTCACGTTCATAATGCTCTAGTTGATTGCTTAGTTGCGTCCCTTGTGGAAAATCTTTTCGCACATTGAGTTCACTTTTTGGAACGGCTTCTAAAATATCAGCAGGTAAATCTTCAATATGAATGGCCCCTTCATCAGAAAAAACAACGAGGCGTTCTATAACATTACCTAGTTCACGAACATTTCCTGGCCATGGATACTGCAAAAGAATTTGTGCAATTTCAGGAGGAATTCCTTGAATGGGCCGATTGTATTTAATGGATTTTTCGTATAAGAAGTAGTTACTAATCTCCAAAATATCTGAAGCCCGTTCTCGTAGTGGTGGCACCGTGAAATTTACGACATTTAAACGATAATATAAATCTTCTCTGAATTTCCCTTCTTCCACCATTTGCTTCAGATCCCTGTTAGTAGCGGCTACTAAATTAAAATCGACATCCATTTCTTTCGTGCCGCCTACTGCATAAAATGTTTTTTCCTGCAGCAATCGTAAAATCTTTACTTGCATATCTAAAGGCATTTCTCCAATTTCATCTAAAAACAGTGTACCTCCTCGGGCAAGTTCAACTTTTCCTTTTTTTCCTTTTTGATGTGCTCCAGAAAAGGCTCCTTTTTCATAACCAAAAATCTCACTTTCGAATAAGCCACTTGGAATAGCCCCACAGTTGATGGCTACAAATGGTGCATCTGGTTTTTCACGAATTGCGTGGACTGCACGTGCGAAAAGCTCTTTCCCGACGCCACTTTCTCCGTAGATTAAAATATTTGCCTCGGTTTTTGCGACCTTTTTTACTTTTTCGAGCACCTTTTTAAGTGTGGGGCTATTACCACGAATAAGTGTAAATGGGTCATAGGCTAAGCCGTTCGTATTCATCTGTTTCTCTAAATTCAATAATTTTTCAGAAGTAATATGAAGCTCTTCGTTTAATTTTTTTACATGGGTAATGTCTGTTTCGGCTACGACTGCGCCTATCGTTTGATCGTTTAACATAACAGGATTGGAATTAATCATTACAACAAGATCTTCACGCGGAAAATGCTGTTGTTGATAAACGAATTTTCCATGCTGCAGTGTATGTAAAATTTCAAGTTGATCTTCTTTAAAGAAATCTGTGATTGGCTTTCCAATAATATTTTCCCCAGATACAGAAAAAATTCTCTCCGCTCCTTTAGTCCAATAAACCACGTTTTGATTACGATCAATGACAGTACACGATTCATTAATCGTTTCTAAAATGGTATTTAAATAAGCGTTTATACACTCTAACTCATAAGCGAGATCGTACATCAAGGAATCTTTCGATAAATATCCTATATATTGCTTCGTTTCATCACGTATTAGTAAAAATTCATATTCCTCCAAATAATCAAGAGCTGTTTTGATTGGACAATCCATGCGAACAATTTGACAGGCTATATATTCAAAATCACTTTTCCTTTTACCTCGTTTCACTGCATAAGGCTTCTCATTTTCAATGACAAAGTACTGTATCTTGTCATCGTTAAGTTTAGTGATGACATCCTCTATTGGAATAAAAGCCAAATTCAGTTTTAACATTTTATTCATAATTAAATGGTATGGATGCAAAATAAAGCCCCCTCATTAATCATTTGTCTAATTTTTTTGAATAATATAAATAATTTTGACACATACTACATAGTTTATCAAACAAATTCCGAATAGATAGATTGGCACGTTTTTTGCAGAATGTTAAGTGCTAGCAAAAAGGGGGGAGAGTCTTGCAGAAATCTCATCATGATATCGTAGTTATTGGAGGTGGCATTATTGGCGGGGCAATTGCTTATTATTGTGCAAAGGCGGGTCTGGAAATAATGGTACTCGAAAAAAATGAATTGGCGAGTGGTACATCTTCTCGCTGTGATGGAAATATTTTAGCTATAGATAAGGATCCGGGCTTTGACAGCCAGATGTCATTAGTAAGCCAGCAATTAGTACATGAGTTAGATAAAGAGTTGGAAATTAAATTTGAATATCGCAACCCAGGAAGTATTCTTGTTTGTGAAAGTGATATAGAAATGGAAGCCGCTCAGCGATGGGTAACTCGTCAACAAGAAGCGGGTTTAGAGTTTAATATGTTAGATCGCGCAGACTTGCGAAACGAGTCAAAATTTTTTGCAGATGATTTATATGGTGGATTGGAGTGTAAAACAGATTCCACAGTAAATCCTTATATGCTGACATTTTCTATGTTCCATACAGCAGAAAAATTTGGTGCAAAAATACGAAAACATACAGAAGTGAAAAACATAAAGAAACAGCCAAAAGGCACGTTTTTAATCGAGACTAACGAAGGGATAATGACAGCCAATAAAGTTATTAATGCTTGTGGTATTTGGGCTCCGTTTATCGGACAAATGCTTGGTGTTGACGTACCTATTAAGCCGCGTAAAGGACATATTATTGTGGCATCGCGTCAGCAACCAGTTGGCCTACGAAAGGTTATGGAATTTGGTTATTTAATTTCAAAGTTTGGCGGAGAGCGTACGGTGGATGCGGATATTGAAAAATATGGAGTTGCTTTAGTATTTGAACCGACAGAAGCACAAAACTTTTTAATAGGGAGTAGTCGCCAATTTGTTGGCTTCGATACGAAAGTAAATCATGATGTCGTGAAAATGATTGCCAGACGTGCAGTACGTTTCTATCCGAAAATCGCAGACATGTCGATTATTCGTACATATGCGGGGCTAAGACCATGGACGGAGGATCATTTACCAATTATTTGTGAAATAGAGGAGATACCAGGCTTCTACATAGCGGCAGGCCATGAAGGGGATGGTATTAGTTTAGCAGCAGTCACAGGAAAGCTTGTGCAAGAATTGCTACAACACAAAGATACATGTATTCCTACTGAGCCAGTGAATATAAATCGATTTAAGAAAGGGGTACTCCACAAATGAAATTTCAAAAGTTATTTACAACAATTGATACCCATACAGGTGGAAATCCAACACGTTCACTCATTAGTGGCATGCCGAAGCTTGAAGGTAAAACGATGTCTGACAAAATGCTTTATATGCAAAAGCACTTTGACTGGATCCGAAAATTTCTTATGAACGAACCTCGAGGACATAGCGTCATGTCAGGTGTTATTATTACGGACCCTTGCCATCCGGAAGCTGATTTAGGTGTAATTTATATTGAAACTGGTGGCTACTTACCAATGTGTGGGCATGACACAATTGGCGTCTGCACAGCTCTTGTTGAATCGAATTTAATTGAGGTTCAAACCCCTTATACTCATATTAAATTAGACACGCCAGCAGGTTTAATTGATGTGAAAATTAAAGTAGAAGATGGCATGGCCAAAGAAGTAACGTTTAAAAACGTACCTTCTTTTCTATTAAAGACAGTTGAAATTGAAGACCTTACACTTGGTATTGTTGAATGTGAAATTGCGTATGGCGGTAATTTTTACGGCATTATAGATGCTAGAAAAATAGATCTCGATTTATCAGTAGAAAATGCTACGAATATTATTAATACAGGTATTCGTCTTCGCAATGCCGTGAATGCCAAGGAAGAGATCGTACATCCTGAGTTTTCGTTTATTCATGGGTTAACGCATATCGAGTTTTATACAGATCCAGTAAATGAGTTAGCGGATTTGAAAAATACAGTCGTTGTACCGCCGGGCGGAATTGATCGTTCACCGTGTGGTACAGGTACTTCAGCTAAAATTGCGACACTTTACACGAAAAATGAGCTCGCTATTAATGAACAGTTCATTTATGAAAGTATTGTAGGTACATTGTTTCAAGCACGTGTACTAGAGGAAGTAGCTGTTGGTGATTTAACAGCTGTTATACCAGAAATAACAGGATCTGCATGGGTAATGGGTATGCATCGATTCTTTTACAATGATCAGGACCCGTTAAAAGAAGGCTACCTGATGATTCCACCAATGGATCACTAGAGGAGGATTAATATGAACTATCATAAATCTTTTCAAACGATTGATACACAGGTAGTCGGAGAAGCTTTTCGCATAGTCGTGCAATCGCCTATCGCAATTTCTCAGGAAAATATAGTGGAAGCGGCTAATGCATTAAATACACAATTTGAAAATACAAAACAACTTCTATTAAATGAACCACGTGGGCATCGTGGTATGAACGGATGCATTATTTTGCCATCAGTCGTTGCATCATTCCGTTTATTATTTTTCCAACACGATGCTTCTACAGATTTTAAGTATGAAGCACTTGTAGCTACGACAACAGCATTAATAGAGCTTGGAACAATTGAAGTATCAGAGATTGATATATATACGATTGAAACAGTAAAAGGTATTTACAAAATAAATGTACAACTTTCGGAAAAAAATGATGCAGTACTGTCAGTTCAATTAACAGTGAAGCCGGCGCTTGTAGAAAAAGAATTCGTAGTGGTAGATGGTGAGCGACGTTATATTGTTTTAGAAAAGCCACAACAATTCAAGGCACTTGCCCTAGATGAGCTAGCAAATATTAGTACTTGGGGAGTAAACGAGAGTACCAAATATAGTGCAGCTGATGGTGTCATTGTGTATGAAAAAGTAGACAGTGAAGTGCGTTCAGTAACATTTGAACGTGATGGCTATATTCTTCGTTCGCCAAGTGTAGATAGTACACTTGCATTAATAGCAGTCTTAGGCGATGAGGCTGTTCAAAAAAATAACAGTATTTTTTGCAGCTGTATTGAAATTGTAAACAAAAATGAGGTTGGCTACGAAATTGCATTAACAGGATATATCACAGGAATCCATCAATTTGTAGTAGACAGTGAAGATCCGCTACAACAAGGATTTGTCATTGTGTAAATATTATTGAATTACTAAGGAGGAAAGAAGTATGAAAAAATTAGAAGGTGCATTTCCAGTATTAGTAACGCCAATGTTAAACCAAACAGACATCGATTGGGATGGCTTCCGTCAAAACATCGAGCGTTTTATTGATGCAGGGGTAACAGGTATTGCCATAAACGGCAGTACAGGCGAATTCGTAAGTTTATCTAAAGAAGAGCGCTTTAAAGCGGTAGAAGTAGCAGTTGATCAAATTAAAGGTCGTATTACATTAATTGTTGGTACGGCTGCAGAAACAACAGCGGGGGCAATCGAGTATACACAACAAGCTGAACAAGCAGGAGCAGATGCAGCTTTGCTCATTAACTCTTATTACGCACATCCAAAAGATGAAGAAATCTATTTACATTTTAAATCAGTTGCAGAATCAGTAAGCTTTCCAATTATGATTTATAATAATCCATTCACTTCTGGTGTGGATATTGGCTTAGAAACAATATTAAAAGTTGGCCGAGACGTACCAAATATTACACATATTAAAGAATCGAGCGGTAGCATTGGCAAAGCGCGTGATATTGTGCGTCAAGGACGAGACAACATTAAAGTGTTCTGTGGCTCAGAAGATTTAGCAATTGAATCATTCCTTGTTGGTGCTGTTGGTTGGATTTCTGTATCAGGAAACATCGTGCCAGAACTTGTAACGGAATTATATAACAATGTAAAAGACGGCAATCTGGATGAAGCCTGGGCTATTTATGATCGTTTATTACCATTATGTGCGTTTTTAGAAGGATCAGGTAAATACGTACAAATTGCAAAGCGTGCTATGGAATTAAAAGGTTGGGCGGGTGGACCTTGCCGTTTACCACGTCTTCCATTAACTGAGGAAGAAGATGCACAACTAAAAGCAATCTTAGCTGACTTAGACATACTTGTTATCGAGCATAAATAATTTTGAAAGCAATCGTGTCGGCCATCGTGCAGGCTTGGGCACAATTCAAAATCCGGACGCAATGTTTATTTGTAGCGAAAGCAAAGCGATAGCTACAACAGGGTTTTGTCTGTGCGAAAGTGAAGCGACAGCAACATTGAAGCCAAGGTGAAATTGATGATAAGAAAGGGTGGCAAAATGGAAGCATTATTAACATTGAAACCAAAGGTGAAGGAATTTTTACAATCGACAATTGGTTTATATATTAATGGTGAGTATGTACATTCTCAATCAGGTAAAACATTTGAAGTATTAAACCCGGCAAATGAAGAGGTAATTGCAACAGTATATGAAGCACAAGCTGAAGATATCGATATAGCTGTACTGGCTGCACAGAAAGCATTTGAAAATAAATGGTCCATCATGGATACAGCAGAACGCTCACGTATTATTTATAAATTTGCAGACTTACTAGAGGAGCATCGGGAAGAACTTGCACAGCTAGAATCATTAGATAATGGTAAGCCATACAAAACGGCTTTAGCTGATGATGTGGACGGTACTGTACAACATTTCCGTTATTATGCAGGATGGGCAACAAAAATAACAGGAAAAACGGTGCAAGTATCAAAGGATTACTTAAACTACATTGTCCATGAGCCAGTAGGGGTTGTAGGGCAAATCATTCCATGGAATTTTCCGCTTGCAATGGCTGCATGGAAATTAGGCTCGGCATTAGCAGTAGGTTGTACAGTTGTTATTAAACCGGCAGCGGAAACGCCACTATCCTTATTGTATGTAGGTCAATTAATGAAACAAGCTGGCTTCCCAGATGGTGTTGTGAACATCGTACCAGGTACAGGTGAAGCAGGTGAGGCTGTTGTTACACATAAAGGTGTAGCCAAGGTAGCATTCACTGGATCCACAAAGACAGGAATTCACGTCATGAAAAAAGCAGCAGACGATGTGAAAAGTGTAACATTGGAGCTTGGGGGTAAATCTCCAGCAATCGTTTTACAAGATGCAGACGTAGAAGAAGCAATAGAAGGAACATTTGCTGGGACAATGTACAATCACGGACAAAATTGTAGTGCATGTACAAGGGTCTTTGTACACAGTAGCTTATACGATCAGTTTGTTGAGCGACTCGCCGAAAAAGCAAAAACATTAAAATTAGGACCAGGGCTAGATTCAGAAACAGATATGGGGCCACTTGTTTCACAAAAACAACTGAATACAGTACTTGGTTTTATTGAAAAAGGAAGAGAGGAAGGTGCACGTCTAGTAGCAGGCGGGAAGCGTGAATTTAACAAAGGTTATTTCGTACAACCAACTGTATTTGCTGATGTACAGGATGATATGACAATTGCTCGTGAAGAAATATTCGGCCCGGTTATGTCTATTTTCTCATTTGACACAGTAGAAGAAGTGATTGCTCGTGCAAATGATAGTAAGTATGGACTCGCAGCAAGCATTTGGACTGAAAATGTGAAAAAAGCACATTATATCGCTAGTAAGCTACAAGCAGGAACGGTGTGGATTAATGATTTTGGTTTAGAGTGGGAAACGATGCCATTCGGAGGCTACAAGCAATCAGGTGTTGGTCGTGAAATGGGCGGCGAATATGGCTTGTCCAACTATACGGAAGTTAAAAGTGTCTTCGTAAATATGAAGCAAAACTAAGCCGATTCCTTGGACTCATCGTATGCCATAGGGAAGTGCCCTGTCAGAACGGAAATCAATCTCATTTTAGGGTGGTAAGCCTTCATCTATAGGAAAAGGAGCTACCAAATTTAAAATGTACCCTTTGTAAAGGACATTTAAAAAAAGGTTAGGCAACTTTTTGAAGCTGCTGTCTGTATTTTGCAGGCGGCAGCTTTTTTAAATTCCATTGCCCTCGATAATGATTGTAGTAAATCATATAACTCTTAATTTCTTTTT
>NZ_JBFTHS010000082.1:0-12601 GCF_056394365.1 Lysinibacillus sp. 10T31 | reverse complement strand
ATCTAAGCATGAAGCCCCCCTCAAGATGAGATTTCCCATTACGCAAGTAAGTAAGATCCCTCAAAGACGATGAGGTAGATAGGTTCGAGGTGGAAGTGTGGTGACACATGGAGCTGACGAATACTAATCGATCGAGGACTTAACCAAAACGTTTGAAACATTCAATGCACCGTTTATCCAGTTTTGAAAGAACAATTTCTTTTWTCAACCAAGGGTTTCAAGATACGAGTAGTTCGAGGAAGCGATGGAGAGARGGAAGGAGCGTACTCAAGTACGTGACTGACTGAACGACAGAAGCTGACGAAGAAATACGAYGTATATTGAAAGCCGAMAATAGTCTAGTGATGATGGCAAAGAGGTCACACCCGTTCCCATACCGAACACGGAAGTTAAGCTCTTTAGCGCCGATGGTAGTTGGGGGCTTCCCCCTGTGAGAGTAGGACGTCGCTAGGCACCTGAAAAAGTCGAGGATTTATTCCTCGGCTTTTTTGTTTTATAAATTAATAATAAAATGATATACTCTTTTAAATGTTAAAATTTACATAATAAATTCAGTTGTATAATATATGAACGAACCAACCCAACCCAACCTGCCGAAAAAACAAGGCAAAACAGATTGTCTGTGGAATGTTTCGGGGGAAGCAACACATTTGTGCTCGTAGAAACAAAAACGACTGATAGAATCAACGAACAGGCGGATAGAACGCCATCAAAAGAGATTCTTACAACTTGTTGGAATGCCCAAAAATAAAAGAGGAAGAGGCAGTCACCAGAACGATTCGGGCGGAAGCTTCACATCGGATATTGCCTCAAAATTTGATATATCCATCACTTATTGCTCAAAGAATAAAGTCGGACGAGCTTTATTAGCGAATTTTAACTTCTTTCAGCAATGTTTTATGTAACGTAAGTGAAACGGCAGTTACAAATATTTTATGAAACGACAGGTTTGAAGATTGAAGTTAGGTCTATAACACATATCTTGCTTTGATACTGGGGGAAAATAAAAATGAGGCGTAACATTTTTTCTGCTATAACTATATTTCTCTTAATGATTGCATTCTTTATGTTTGGCTATGACTCATCAAAATGGTATGGTAGTTTTTTTTAATTCCTTTATGATCTAAGTATATTTACGCCATTTATATTAGGAGGACTAGGAATAATTAGCGCAATTTTGGGGATTAAAGGCGATATCCGTATGATTTTGATTGTACTCAATGCTTTTTTAATGTTCCTGTTCCTAGGTGCATATCTAATTGGAGTCTACGGATTTCAAAATCCTTAATAAAGAGCTGCAGTTTATTTTTCTGCAGTTCTTTTAATTTGTCTTCGAATAGTAACAATAAAAATATAATTCCTTTTTAATAGCTGGTCATCAAAAGTTGAGAATGATATTTATTAAAACGTATGCTATGTATAAAGTTGATTGGAGTGGAGGGTGATCGACTCCTTGGGGATTAGCACTATAGGACGAAGGCTAAAACCATCACGTCCTGTGATAACGCCTTCGTGACCAACATCGTATCGCTGCCGCTACGCTTTCGCGCAAAAAACATTTATTGATCCAGTCCGCTCATCGGACGCCCCCGGTCGGAACGAAAATCAACCTCACGCTATGGTGAAAAGCATTTTATTAATGAATCATACATACTAAAGGAACAAACTAAAGGTATAATGGGATTCATACAAGGGAAAATAATTGGAAACAAGATTGAAAGGAAGAAAGATTTGGGGAAAAAACAAATTTGGTATGAAGTAGAAGAAAACGAGTCAATTGAAGATTGTTTGGCAAGAATGCGTCGAGATGGTTATATGGCAGTGGGAAGAAAAGAAGAACCGATTTTTCACTTAGTCAATGAAGAACCAACGTATTTACGTCAAAAAATACAATTTAAAGCGATGTTATGGCAAGATCCTGAGTGAATTTGACTAAAATCCGAACATTTGTTTATAGCTAAAATAAATTGTTCGCATTTTTGCATTGACGATAGTGGAATGACTTGTTAAAATATGAGAAGGAAAAACAAATAAGTCCCACATATATGCTAGAGGATTGGCTCTAGTGTCTCTACCCGGCACCGTAAATGCTGGACTATGCGGGAAAGCACTTTTGGCATGTTAAGGGAAGGTTTATGTGCAGAAATGTACATTTCATATTCTTTTCATAATAAGTCCTCAAGTAAACTGCTTTCACGTGTATGTTAGGGAGTAGTTTATTTGAGGATTTTCTTTGTTATAAAAAGTAAAAAATGTAGTAGCTATAAAATATTTGATCATTCTTCTAACGTTAAAAAGGAGCGACAATCATGAATCCGAAAATCGGTGTCATTATGGGGAGTTCAAGTGACTGGGAAACAATGAAACATGCATGTGATATTTTAGATGAATTACAGGTACAGTACGAGAAAAAGGTTGTATCTGCACATCGTACTCCTGATTTAATGTTTGAGTATGCAGAATCAGCACGTGAGCGAGGTATTCAAGTAATTATTGCTGGTGCAGGTGGAGCTGCGCATTTACCTGGAATGGTAGCAGCTAAAACAACGTTACCAGTAATCGGTGTACCTGTTCAATCCCGTGCTCTTAACGGTCTTGATTCTTTATTATCAATCGTTCAAATGCCTGGCGGTGTACCTGTAGCAACAGTGGCGATTGGCAAAGCGGGAGCGACGAATGCAGGCTTGCTTGCAGCGCAAATTTTATCGACAACAGATGTAGAGCTTGCTAATAAACTAGATGCTAGACGTGAAGCCACGAAGCAACAAGTACTGGAAAGTACAGGTGACTTAGTGTGACAAAGATAATTTATCCCGGGCAGACGATAGGCATTATCGGAGGAGGGCAGCTTGGCCGTATGATGGCACTTGCTGCCAAAGAAGCAGGCTTTAAAATCGCCGTTCTTGAACCATCAATGGATTCACCAGGTGGACAGGTTGCAGATGTACGTATTGTAGCCCCATATGATGATGAGGCAGCTTTAGAAGAACTTGCCGAGGTAAGTGACGTTATAACATATGAATTTGAAAATATCGATTATGAAGGCTTAAAACGTTTATCACAAATGGCTTACGTCCCACAAGGAGCAGAGCTAGTACGCATCACACAAGACCGAGTGACTGAGAAAGAAGCGATTGTGAACGCAGGTTGTCCAGTAGCCCCTTATTTGGTTGTAAATACATATGAAGAATTACTAGCCAATATCGATAGGATTAGTTATCCTTGTATAGTCAAAACAGCAAGAGGTGGCTATGATGGCAAGGGGCAGCAGCTTTTAAAATCTGCAGAAGACCTACCGTTAGCAAAAGGGCTTTTCTCTCATTCACGATGCATTGTTGAGGGATTTGTACCTTTCGTTAAAGAGGTATCTGTCATTGTTCAAAGAAACGGTAATGGTGAATCATATTGTCAGCCAGTTGGAGAAAATATTCATGTTCATCATATTTTACATGAAACGATTGTACCAGCTCGTATAAAAGAGGAAACATCACTGGCTGCAGAGAAAGAAGCCTTTAAAATTGCTGATTATTTAAATTTAGTAGGGACATTAGCTGTAGAAATGTTTGTATTAGAAGATGGTGGAATTGTTATTAATGAATTAGCACCAAGACCTCATAATTCAGGTCACTATTCTATAGAAGCATGTAACGTTTCACAGTTCCACCAGCATATACGTGCTGTTTGTGGTTGGCCATTATGTAAACCACAACTTTGGGCACCATCTATTATGGTAAATGTTTTAGGGCAGCATGTCATGCCACTTAGTAACTCAATTGCTAAATATCCTGAATGGTCTATACATCTTTATGGGAAAGCTGAAGCTAAAGTGAACCGTAAGATGGGCCACGTAACGATTATGACGAAAAACTTAGAAGAAACACTACAACAAATCGAGAGTTCTGGCATTTGGTCAGAATAGAAGGAGAAACGCAATGATCGAACGTTACACAAGACCCGAAATGGGCGCAATTTGGACAGAACAAAATAAATATCAAGCTTGGCTAGAAGTTGAAATTTTAGCATGTGAGGCTTGGGCAGAAATTGGAGACATCCCAAAAGAGGATGTAGCTAAAATTCGTGAAAATGCTTCATTTGATGTTAATCGCATTTTAGAGATTGAGAAAGAAACACGTCATGATGTTGTAGCATTTACTCGTGCCGTTTCTGAGACACTTGGTGAAGAGCGAAAATGGGTGCACTATGGTTTAACTTCTACGGACGTAGTTGATACAGCCCTTTCTTATATAATTAAACAAGCGAATGATATTTTACGCAAAGACATCGTGAATTTCATTGATATTATTGCAGCAAAAGCGAAAGAGCATAAGCATACGGTTATGATGGGACGTACACATGGTGTTCATGCTGAGCCAACAACTTTCGGTTTAAAACTAGGTTTATGGTATGAAGAAATGAAGCGTAACCTAGAACGCTTTGATGCTGCGGCAAAAGTAATTGAAACAGGAAAAATGTCTGGAGCAGTTGGAACATATGCCAATATCGATCCTAAAGTTGAGCAATATGTATGCGATAAATTAGGACTTACAGCATCACCTATTTCAACACAAACATTACAACGTGACCGTCATGCTCAATATTTAGGGGCGTTGGCATTAATCGCAACATCAATTGAGAAATTTGCAACAGAGATTCGCGGCTTGCAAAAATCTGAAACGCGTGAAGTTGAGGAAGCATTTGCAAAAGGTCAAAAAGGATCGTCAGCAATGCCTCATAAACGTAATCCAATCGGGTCTGAAAACATGGTTGGTATGTCACGTTTAATGCGTGGCTATATGGTAACGGCTTATGAAAACGTAGCATTATGGCATGAGCGTGATATTTCACATTCATCTGCAGAGCGCGTTATTTTACCGGATGCAACGATTACACTTAACTATATGTTAAATCGTTTCGGTAACATTGTGAAAAACTTAACAGTATTCCCTGAAAACATGAAGCGTAATATGGGTCGCACTTTTGGTCTAATTTACTCTCAACGTATCTTATTAGCACTTATCGATAAAGGGTTAGTGCGTGAGGAAGCGTATGATACAGTACAACCTTTAGCGATGCAGGCGTGGGACGAGCAAGTTCAGTTCCGTACGTTAGTCGATGCAAGTGAAAAAATTACATCGTATTTAACGAAGGAAGAGCTAGATGATTGCTTTGACTACAACTACCATTTACAGCATGTAGATATGATTTTTGAGCGTCTTGGACTTAACTAAGTAGAGTCACTAGCGGATGTTACAGAATTGAATCGTATTCGTACGATTCAATTCTGAACAATACGCGTGTATTTCATAATATCAGGGGGAGTAACGAAATGACTAAAGGTCAACTTTTGTATGAAGGTAAAGCAAAAAAATTGTATACAACAGAGGAGCCAAATGTGTTACTCGTTGAATACAAGGATAGTGCAACAGCGTTTAATGGTGAGAAAAAAGAAGAAATTGAAGGCAAAGGCGTATTAAATAATCGCATTACCTCTTTAATTTTCGAAAAATTACAAGCAAACGGAATTGCGTCACATTTCGTAAAACAATTATCTGATACGCAGCAGCTTGTAAAAAAGGTAGACATTATTCCAATTGAGGTCGTAGTTCGTAATATAGCGGCAGGTAGCTTAGCGAAACGTCTTGGCTTTGAGGAAGGTACACCATTAAAACGCCCAATCGTTGAATTTTATTATAAAGACGATGAACTAGGCGATCCGCTCATTACTACGGAGCATATTGACGTACTTGATCTTGCGACACCTGAGGAAGTGACAGCCATTTATGATGGTGCACTTGTAGTGAACAAAGTGTTGCAGCCACTATTTGCAGATGTCAACGTTACACTAATTGACTTTAAATTAGAGTTCGGACGCGATGATGATGGAAATGTACTACTGGCAGATGAAATATCACCAGATACATGCAGACTTTGGGATGCAACTACAAAGCAAAAGTTAGACAAAGATGTCTTTCGTAGAGACCTTGGTAATTTAACAGAAGTTTATACTATTATACTTTCTAGACTCGGAGGCAAATAACAATGAAAAAAGTTAAAATTTACGTAACATTACGTGAGAGCATTCTTGATCCACAAGGTTCAGCTGTACAAGGTTCTTTAGTGAAAATGGGTTACGCTGAAGTAGAAGATTTACGTATCGGTAAATATCTTGAACTAGCAATTAAAGATACAGAACGTGATATTGATACTCTAGTAAAAGAAATGTGTGAAAAGGTTTTAACTAACGTTGTAATCGAAGACTACCGCTACGAAGTCGAGGAGGCTAACTAATCATGAAATTCGCAGTACTCGTTTTCCCTGGGTCAAACTGTGATATCGATATGTATCATGCGATTAAAGACGAGCTAGGTGAAGAAGTAGAATATGTATGGCATTCAGCAACAGATTTAAGTGGCTTTGATGGCATTTTAGTACCAGGAGGCTTCTCATACGGGGATTATCTCCGCTGTGGTGCGATGGCAAACCAATCTAATATTATGGCAGAGGTCAAGAAGGCAGCAGATGCTGGTAAGCCAGTATTAGGAGTATGTAATGGATTCCAAATCTTAACTGAAGCAGGTTTATTACCAGGTGCATTACTTCGTAATAAAAATTTGAAATTCATGTGCCGTACAATCCAGCTTAAAGTTGAAAACAATAATACATTATTCACAAACCAATATGAGCAAGGTCAAATTATTAATGTTCCAATCGCACATGGTGAAGGTAACTACTACTGTGACGAGGAAACTTTACAACAATTAAAAGATAACAATCAAATCGTATTCACATATTCAGGCGAAAATCCGAACGGTTCTTTAGAAGATATCGCAGGGATTACAAACGAGCGCGGCAATGTATTAGGTATGATGCCTCACCCAGAGCGAGCTGTTGATGCATTGGTGGGCGGAGCAGACGGTCTAGCAGTATTTAAATCAATTGTGAAGCAGTGGAGGGAAAATCATGTCAACAACTAAGTTTGAGCCAACAGCACAGCAAATTAAAGAGCAAAAGCTATACGCTGGTATGGGGATGTCAGACGAAGAATTTGCAATGGTAGAAGGTATTTTAGGACGTCTACCAAACTGGACAGAGACAGGTCTTTTCTCCGTAATGTGGTCTGAGCACTGCTCATACAAAAATTCAAAACCAGTGTTACGTAAATTCCCTACAAAGGGTCCACAAGTTTTACAAGGTCCAGGAGAAGGCGCTGGTATCGTAGATATTGGTGACGAGCAAGCAGTTGTATTTAAAATGGAATCACATAACCATCCATCAGCAATTGAGCCTTATCAAGGTGCTGCTACAGGAGTTGGTGGTATTATCCGTGACGTTTTCTCAATGGGTGCACGTCCAATTGCGATGCTAAACTCACTACGCTTTGGCGAATTAAAATCAGCACGTGGTAAATATTTATTTGAAGAAGTAGTTGCTGGTATCGCAGGTTACGGTAACTGTATCGGGATTCCTACAGTAGGTGGCGAGATTCAATTCGACCCTTGTTATGAAGGCAACCCACTAGTGAATGCAATGTGTGTAGGTTTAATCGACCACAAAGATATTCAACGTGGAATCGCAGCTGGTGTAGGTAATACAGTGATGTATGTGGGTGCTAAAACAGGTCGTGACGGTATCCATGGTGCAACATTTGCATCTGAAGAGTTAACAGAAGAATCTGAGAACCAACGTCCAGCAGTGCAAGTAGGGGATCCATTTATGGAGAAACTTTTACTTGAAGCGTGTTTAGAAGTTGTAAAATCGGACGCGTTAGTAGGTATTCAAGATATGGGTGCTGCTGGTCTTACTTCTTCATCAGCAGAAATGGCTTCTAAAGCTGGTTCTGGTGTAGAAATGAACTTAGACTTAGTACCTCAACGTGAGACAGGCATGACAGCATATGAAATGATGCTATCTGAATCTCAGGAACGTATGCTACTTGTTGTGAAAAAAGGTCGCGAAGATGAAATTAAAGCGATTTTCGATAAATATGATTTAGATGCTGTGGCAATTGGTCACGTGACGGATGATAAAATGCTACGCCTATTACATAATGGCGAAGTTGTAGCTGAAGTTCCTGCTGATGCACTTGCAGAAGATGCACCAGTTTATCATAAGCCATCTGCAGAGCCTGCTTACTATGCTGAGTTCCAGGCGATGGAAAATACAGAGCCGATGGTAACAGATTACAAAGAAACATTAAATGCACTTTTAAAAGCGCCAACAGTTGCTTCTAAAGAGTGGGTTTACGATCAATATGATTATCAAGTTCGTACATCAACAGTCGTTGCACCAGGTTCGGATGCAGCAGTTATCCGCGTACGCGGTACGAACAAAGGATTAGCGATGACTACAGACTGTAACTCTCGTTATATTTTCCTAGATCCAGAAGTAGGCGGAGCCATTGCTGTAGCAGAGGCAGCTCGTAATATCGTAGCAACTGGCGGTACACCATTAGCGATTACTGACTGCTTAAACTTCGGTAATCCTGAGAAACCAGAAATCTTCTGGCAAATTGAAAAATCAGCTGATGGTATTTCAGCTGCTTGTACTGCACTGAATTCACCAGTAATCGGTGGTAACGTATCTCTTTATAATGAGCGTTCTGGTGAAGCGGTTTACCCAACACCAACAATCGGTATGGTTGGACTAATTGAAGATTTAGCGCATGTGACAACTCAAGAAGTAAAAGCTACTGGTGATGTAGTATTTGTGATCGGCGATACAAAAACTGAGTTCGGTGGTTCGGAGCTTCAAAAATTATTAAATAATGGGATTATTTCTGGGAAAGCACCAGCTATTGACCTACAGATTGAAGCTGCACGTCAAGAAGCATTGCTTAAAGCGATTAAAGCAGGAATCGTACAATCTGCACATGATGTAGCAGAAGGCGGCCTTGCAGTTGCGCTTGCTGAAACAACATTTAGCGCAAATGGCTTAGGCCTTGATGTGACATTAACAGGCTCTGCTACAACAGCATTATTCAGTGAAACACAATCTCGTTTTGTTGTAACAGTGAAAGAAGAAAATGCAGCTGCATTTGTAGAAATTGTAAAAGACGCAAAGAAAATCGGTGTCGTAACAAACGATGCGCTTGTTCAAATCAACGGTGACAACGGTGTGCTTGTAGAAGGTACAGTGGAGGAATTCCGTTCTAATTGGAAAGGAGCAATCCCATGCTTGCTGAACTCAGAGGCTTAAACGAAGAATGTGGGGTGTTTGGTATTTGGGGCAACTCAAATCCAGCACACCTTAGTTATTACGGGCTTCATGCTCTTCAACACCGTGGCCAAGAAGGCGCTGGGATCGTCGTTTCTGACGGTCAGCATCTTCGCGCGGTGAAAGGCGAAGGACTAGTTAATGATGTTTTCAACGAAGAGAAATTAAAGGCAGTGGACGGAAAAGCAGCAATTGCTCATGTCCGTTATACGACTGCTGGAGGAGGCGGAATTGAAAATGTACAGCCGTTATTATTCCACTCCTCAACTGGTAGCCTTTCAATTGCTCATAACGGTAATTTAGTCAATGCAACGCACTTAAAACAGTACTTAGAGCGTCAAGGTAGCATTTTCCATTCTAGTTCCGATACTGAAGTGCTAGCGCATCTTATTAAGAAAAGCTCGCATTCACCATTCCGTGCGAAGGTGAAAAATGCCCTGTCTTTATTAAAGGGTGCGTATTCTTTCTTAATTATGACTAAAGATGAAATGCTTGTTGCACGTGATCCACATGGTTTACGTCCATTATCTCTTGGAAAGTTAGGAGATGGCTGGGTTGTAGCCTCTGAAACTTGTGCATTTGATTTAATAGGTGCAGAATTTGTTCGATCTGTTGAACCTGGTGAGTTATTAATTATTAACGATGAGGGTGTAAAATCTGATCGTTTTGCAGATATGGATAAACGTGCAATGTGCGCGATGGAGTACGTTTACTTAGCACGTCCTGATTCTGATATTGATGGTATTAACGTCCACATGGCGCGTAAACGTATGGGCAAACAGCTTGCTCGTGAATGTGCACATATTGAAGCTGATGTTGTAACAGGGGTACCTGATTCAAGTATTTCAGCAGCAATCGGCTTTGCTGAGGAAAGTGGTATTCCGTATGAGCTAGGTCTTATTAAAAACCGTTATGTAGGTCGTACATTTATCCAACCGACTCAGGAATTACGTGAACGCGGTGTGAAAATGAAGCTTTCTCCAGTTGTTCAAGTCGTAAAAGGTAAACGAGTAGTGATGGTGGACGATTCAATCGTTCGCGGTACAACTTCAAGACGTATTGTAAAAATGTTAAAAGATGCAGGGGCGGCAGAAGTACATGTTGTCATTTCTTCACCACCGATGACGGATCCTTGCTATTACGGCATCGATACTTCCACACATGAAGAATTGATTGCATCTAACCACAGTGTAGACGCAATTCGTGATGCTATAGGAGCCGATTCACTAACATTCCTTTCCGTTGAAGGTATGGTGGAGACTATTGCAAGACCATATGAAGATGAAAACCGTGGATTATGCCTAGCGTGCTTTACAGGTAAATATCCAACAGAAATTTTCCCAGATACAATCTTACCACATGAAAAAGAACTATTACGTTAAGAAAAACATCTAAACACGTCTAGCTATGATGACAAATCTAGATTCAGATGTGCCAAGGCGATTTGGATGATAAGGAGGAACTCTGCATGTCAAAAGCATATGAACAAGCAGGTGTAAATATTGAAGCAGGCTACGAAGCCGTAAAACGAATGAAGTCTCACGTTGAACGTACAAACCGTCTAGGTGTGATGGGCACGTTCGGAGGTTTTGGTGGTATGTTTGACTTGTCAGAACTAAATCTTAAGGAACCTGTTCTTATTTCAGGTACAGATGGTGTTGGGACAAAGCTAAAGCTAGCGTTTATGGTGGACAAGCACGACACGATTGGTGTGGACTGTGTAGCGATGTGTGTCAATGATATCGTAGCGCAAGGTGCTGAACCATTGTACTTTTTAGATTATGTAGCCCTTGGCAAGGCAGAGCCAGCGAAAATTGAGCAAATTGTAAAGGGCGTTGCAGATGGCTGTGTGCAATCTGGTGCGGCTTTAATCGGTGGAGAAACTGCAGAGATGCCAGGTCTTTATGAAGAAGATGAGTATGATTTAGCTGGTTTTGCCGTAGGAGCTTGTGAAAAATCAGCCATCGTAACAGGCGAGAAAATCGTAGAGGGTGACGTGCTTGTTGGTATTGCTTCAAGTGGGGTGCATTCAAACGGTTACTCATTAGTGCGAAAAATTGTCTTTGCAGATAATCATTACGCAGTTGATTCGATTGTGGATGGCTACGAGGATCTTGGTCCTATCGGGGAGGCCTTGTTAGTACCTACAAAATTATATGCGAAACCTGTACTTGCAGCTTTAAAAGCAGCAGACGTTCATGGATGTGCACATGTAACTGGCGGTGGTTTTTATGAAAACCTACCACGTATGATGCCAGAAGGTTTAGCAACTGAAATTGACTTAGGATCTTGGCCTGTTTTACGTATTTTTGAGTTTTTAAAAGAAAAAGGCCAGTTAGAGGACAAGGATTTATATAATGTCTTCAACATGGGTATTGGCTTCGTATTAGCTGTACCTGCAGATGAAGTAGATAAAGTGCTTGCTACAGTAGAAGCAAATGGTGAAGAAGCATACAAAATTGGTCGCGTTGTGAAAGGCGAGGGTGTTGTATTCAATGGCTCACATGATGGGAGTTTAGTGTAATGACGGTACCAACTAAAATTGCCGTTTTTGCTTCAGGTAGCGGCAGTAACTTTCAAGCTATTCAAGAGGCCATTGAACGTGGTGAACTACATGCAAAGATCGAACTTGTTGTTACAGACAAGCCTAGCGCATTTGTAGTGACACGTGCTGAGAACTATAATATTCCAGTGCTAGCTTTAAGTCCGAAAGAGTTTTCATCAAAAGCAGATTACGAGACTGCTATAATCGAGGCTCTCCATAAATGTCATGTAGAATGGATTGTGCTTGCAGGTTATATGCGCTTAATTAGTGAAGTATTACTAACTGCATATCCACAGCGCATTGTGAATATTCATCCTTCATTATTACCGGCTTTCCCTGGTAAAGATGCCATTGGTCAAGCGATCGAACACGGAGTTAAGATAACGGGTGTAACCGTCCATTTTGTAGATGAAGGTATGGACACAGGACCTATTATAGCCCAATCGGCAGTTCAAGTTGTTGAAGGTGACCGTGAGGCAACAGAAACGGCCATTCATAAGGAAGAGCATGGACTTTATACAAAAGCTTTAAAGCAATTATTAAAGTAATTCAGTAGTGAGGAGTTAGGTCTTCTGGAACAATACAGCCTAACTCTACTCTATCAATAATAGCAAGACATATTCGTGGCAAACACGATGAAAATTGGTTCATCACCAAAAGTTGTGGATGACTTTTGTTAAAACGTCTACTATGAAAATAAGTTGATTGGAGTGGAGGCTGGGCGACTCCTTGGGGATTAGCGATAGAGGAACGAAGGCTAAAATCATCACATCCTGTGATAACGCCTTCGTGACCAACATCGTGTTGGCCCGAGACCCTGGAGCGAGCATCGCGAGTGAAGCG
>NZ_JBFTHS010000081.1:0-13941 GCF_056394365.1 Lysinibacillus sp. 10T31 | reverse complement strand
GGAATCGGCTTTGTGCTTAGGCCTGCACGAGGGCCGACACGATGTCGGTCATTTCGATAATGCCACAGGACGTGGCGTTTTTACCGATGCAGGTCAGTTAGCCGTTATCGCATGGATGCGATGATTTTAGGCTAACATCCTATATTGAACTCCTCCGATTTCCGTGACATCCGCCGGAGGCTTTAGGCCAACACGAAGTTGGTCACTCAGTCGTGTGTTGTTGTTGTTGTTGCTGTCGCTTCGCTTTCGCACAGATAAAACCATGTTGCTGTCGCTTCGCTTTCGCACAGATAAATTGCCACAGGACGTGGCGTTCTTAGACTGAGTTCCTCTATTTCAGCGGATGTTTGCACACCCTCTGAAAAGTAAATTAAACCCGAATTCATCTCACCACCTATAGAGGTGGAAGATTTCTGTAACTGCCGTTTCACTACCGTTACATAAAACACTTGTAGCTGACGCTTTGCTTTCGCTACAAAAGACACTTGTAGCTGACGCTTTGCTTTCGCTACAAAAGACACTTGTAGCTGACGCTTCACTTTCGCTACAAAAGACACTTGTAGCTGACGCTTCGCTTTCGCTACAAAAGACACTTGTAGCTGACGCTTCGCTTTCGCTACAAAAGACACTTGCTGAAAGAAGTTAAATTTTCATAGCTCATCAACATAACATGTGGTTGATTTCCGTTCCGACTGGGCGCTTTCCTTGGGGCGTTCAGTCTTCACTCCAATCAACTTATTTAATACTTTTTAACAAATGTCATCCACAACTTTTGGTGATGAGCTATTTTCATGTTGTTTCTATCAATTTAATACATAAGAAATAACAATAAACTCAGCCACTATTATGATGAAAAATGCGATAAAATTCAACAAAATTGTCCGACCATGTATCATTTTCCCGATTTTTCTCTTTGACCAAGCTGGTACAAGTAAATTGCATAGGGCTAGCAACAATATACAATAGATGAGCTGAAATGGAAACCACCAAATCGTATATACCCAGAAAGCTTCAAGCTTTTGTAATAAAAAAACCGAGCTAAAGCCAAAAAAGGTTGCACGTATCGCCACCGTTACACGTACTAGAACCTTTAGGACACTATGTGTTGCAAACAATAGTACAAGAACTATAGAAACAGCAACTGGTAACACTAAACGAAATAGAGAATGCCTGTCCCCATTTGTTAAACGAGGCTCTATAAATGAAATAAAAGGCTCTGCATTCGGCCCACCAATAATATGAAATAAGATAACGCCACAAACGAAACTCACAGCAATGATGGAAGCGTGATAAAATATAGACACCGTACGAGACATAAACATGCTCCTTTTCTATCAAGGTTTGTACAGCTTATGCTCGTCCGCTTCTATTATGCTAAAGATTATTATCTTATTGTGCCGCAAGCCAAAGTACAGCAAAGGCTGTCTTGGCGTCGTATATACGCTCATCTACAATCATTTGCCCCGCTTCTTCCAACGAAACTTCCAATAATTCGACAAATTCATCCTCGTCTAAATCTGCTTTGTTTTCAATTTTATATAAATCTTTTGCCACAAATAAATAGATAATCTCATCTGCGAAGCCTGGTGATGTTGCAAACGCTTGTAAATAAGTTAAGCTTCGTGCACCGTAACCTGTTTCTTCCTCTAATTCGCGGCGCGCGGTCACAATTGGCTCCTCACCAGGTTCAAGCTTACCAGCTGGAATTTCAATAATTGAACGTTCTAAAGCTTTGCGATATTGCTCCACTAATACTAATTTGCCTTCATCGGTAACAGCAATAACTGCAACTGCGCCTGGATGCTTAATAATCTCCCTCTTTGCAACATTACCATTCGGTAAAGTGACATCATCAACTTGTAGTTTCACAATTTTCCCGTCATAAATGGGTGTAGTCTTTGTCGTTTTTTCTTCAAACTTTTTCATTGACTATAACCTCGCTTGTTCTTCAGATATGTTCATTGTACCATTACAAGTAGAGAAATCGAAGGAGGGCATTGGCATGAAAAAAAGACAGCTTGGCTCAAGTGAATTGTTAATTTCAGAAATTAGTTTAGGGGGCATGTCTCTTTCGACAGATAAGAAAAAGGCTGCTGAAATCGTTGATATGGCACTAGATGCTGGCATTAATTACATCGATACAGCCGATTTATATGATTTTGGATCAAATGAAGAAATTATTGGCGCTATTTTAGGAAAGCGTCGTCAGGATGCTATAATCGCTACGAAAGTTGGGAATCGATGGACAGAAGGTGTAGAAGGTTGGCATTGGGATGCATCTCCGTCTTATATAAAGGAAGCTCTACACGCTAGCTTAAAACGACTAGGAACTGACTATATCGATGTTTATCAGTTACATGGTGGAACTATTGAGGACGATTGGGATGGCATTATCGACACTTTTGAAGAGTTGAAAAAGGATGGATTGATTCGAGAATATGGCATCTCCTCTATTCGACCAAATGTACTAAAGCATTTTTTACCAGCAAGCTCTGCAAAAAGTGTCATGATGCAATACAGTGCTTTAGACCGACGACCAGAAGAATGGCTCGACTTTATCGCAAATGAAGGGGCTTCTGTTGTAACACGCGGGACTGTTGCAAAAGGTTTACTAACAAATAGCTGGAAAGAACGTTTACAGCGTGTCAATGGCTTTAACACATACACAGCGGACGAATTGACAGCAGTATTAACAGGCTTATCTTCACATTATGACGATTTACATGCACTAGCAATCGCCTTTAATCTAAAGGAACCAACTATAGCCTCAACAGTGATTGGTGCAAGCTCACAGGAACAGCTGGCGCAAACACTTGCTGCCTATGAAAAAATGGATTCGATAACAGATGTTAATGCAGTAAAAGAGCTAACAAAAGCCGAACAATATATGGATCACCGATGAAAAAATGGCTTATCTTAATAGCATTTTTAGTAGTACTTGCGGTTTCTTCTAGTATGACCTATGAACAACAGTCTATTATTCCTGAATTGGAGCAAGTATTAGCAAATAAACCGTTTGAAAAGCAATTATCCGTTTTAAAAATTCCTTATTGGGACACAGTTGTTTCTGTTGAAGAACGTGGTTACTTTAAGTTTGTAGAATTTTTAATTCGAAAACTAACGCATTTTGTTGGATTCGGCTGCATTGCACTTGGTATTTACTTCGCATGGGGAAAACGTCGGTTCGCCGCAGGTGTCGCTATTGGCGGGACAGCTTTAATAGCAACGCTTGATGAAATTCGTCAAAGCTTTACACCAGGACGCACGATGAGCGGACAGGATGTCATTTTGGATACAGCGGGAGCGATTGTTTTTGTCGGGGTTGTACTGTTGGTGAGGATGATTTTTAAAAGACAAAAGGCGCTTTAAATCTTATTACAAGTCAAGAGTTAAAGTAATGCACTTAATAGATCCGTATCCAATGTGCATCATTATAAATACGTTATTTTTTTAAGCTGAACTAATTTTGATATTAGTTCAGCTTTATTTGTGTAATTCTGATCTCTACTCGTTATTTTTCTGGCCTAATATAAGGTACGATTTGTGCAGTGGCACCATTCCTTACTTTGGGTACTATGGATAATAGAAGAAATTAATTGAAAACGGTTATCTAAGATATCGACGCAAGTTAATTCAATAAGTGGCAAAAGGATATTGGGTTATACTGTAGAACAATTAAGAAGTAAAATAATTTTTTGGAGGTAATGAATGATTAAAGATTCCTGGTTTACTGTGCAACAAATTGATTGGAATACTTACGCAATTAGTGAATATGGACATTGGGAGAAGGTACATTCATTTTTATTATTGGGTAATCAAAAAGCGGTACTAATTGATACTGGTCTTGGAATTGATAATATTAAGAGGATTACTGACCAATTGACTACATTACCGATTGAGGTCATCACTACTCATGTCCATACTGATCACATCGGAAGTCATGGAGAATTTGAAAAGATATATGTTCATGAGGGAGATAAAGATTGGTTAGAGAATGGCATAAAAGGCTTATCAATCGAACAAATAAGAAAAGATATTAGAAGAGATATTACATTGCCTACTCCAAATACATTTAACCCAGACACATATCAACCATTTCAAGGGGAACCTACAGATTTGTTAGTTGATGGCGATGTAATTGAATTGGGTAATAGAAAATTAGTCATCTATCATACTCCCGGACATTCTCCTGGTCATATTTGTGTTTTTGATGAAACAAAAGGTTATTTATTTACAGGGGATTTACTATATGATAAAACCCCTATATATGCTTTTTATCCTTCAACAAACCCTGTTGATTTAGTCAATTCATTGAAAAAGATTTCAGAGATACCAAACGTTTCAATGGTTTACGGTTCACATAATACTTTAGGGCTTGAACCCAAAATTTTAAAAGAAGTAAAAATTGCAGTTAAGTTTTTGAATGAAAACAAACTTACTCAATTCGGTACTGGAATCCATAAATTTAATGGTTTTAGTGTACAGTTTTAACGGTAAGCTACAGGTTAATTTAAGTAGTAGGCATGTGTAGAACCGTATCGAATGAAGCGACGCAGAAAGATAGGAATTCCCTTATAATAAAGATATATTAAAATCGAAGGTGACTTGAATTATGTTTAGATTATTTTTGGAGTTAATACGAATAACTGGAATTTTATTTATCCTAGGTGCTATGATGGGGACTTTGGTGAAATTAATCTATGCGAGTTTAGGGATAAATGTAGATGATACCATTGGTGGTTGGTTAGTTGGTATTTCAATTCTTATTTTAATTTTTGTGTTATACAGAAATAAATTTCAATTTTCCGGATTTTATAAAGGACCAGGAAAAGTAAAGCTTCCAAAAAAAGTTAGTAATTCTCTAATTTTATGTTCAATTCTAATGATAATTATAGCTCCGTTGTTCAACTAACGCACCCAGTTAGTTGAACAACGAAGCTGAACTAATAGCAAAATTAGTTCAGCTTAAAATAAGTATTATGTGCCCATTGTATATAGAATACTAAGTGTATTACTTTTAATAAAATTTAAAGTCCCCTTTGTCTTTTTTATAATCTTAGACGAATCTCCAAAAAAATAGCTCTTCAGATTCTGAATATAACGTTGCCCCTGCTTTTTGCAATACTTTATGGGAGGCAATATTATCTTTATCAGTATCGGCAATCACATACTTTACATTAGATTGACGTAGTAACCAATCTTTCATCATCCTAACCGTTTCCGTCATGTAACCCTTTCCCTGATATTGAGGAAATGTATAATATCCGATTACGACCTCACCCTGTTCATTCTGTAGACCTTTTAACATAATGCCACCAACGATACTGTTTTCTTCTTTCGATACGATTAACCAGTTCGTGTACCAAATATATTTTTCCTCATTTTCTAATACTTTCGATAATCTAAACTTCAAAGCTTGTCTAAGTTCTTCATCAAGAAAAACTCCTTTACTACTAACTGACAACTCTATTTCCAATGACTTTTCATCATTGATTAGTAAGTCTAAACATTTTGCATTTAATGGGATTAATCTTAATCTATTAGTGYTTAATTCAATCATTTTTTCTCTCCTATCATAGATTGTAACTAAACTATTATTAAGAGATATATGTATTGGCAGCGTCTCCCGTTTTTTATTTTTAAATAAAGGATAGCACTCTTTTATCCTTGTATTTAAAGGTGATTAATTTTATCATTCAAGGAATATAATGTAAATAATTTCTTCTTCACAACTAATTGTTCCGATAAAACATAAAATTATTCCGATAAATCTTAGAATCTTTCCGATAAAACATAAAATTGTTCCGATAAATCTCGAAATCTTTCCGATAAATAAAATATCCCTCCTCGAAAAGTTGATAATTTGAGGAGGGTTTATATGATTATTTATTTTCTACTGGTTTCCCGTAAGTTTTGAATCGTTCTAACATATATGTCATTTCTTTATCATCTAATATAAATGGTGTACCAATAGATCTCGCACGAACATATACTTCTGCACATAGTTCTATTTCTTCAGCGATATTAAAGGCTTCTTCCACATTTGCACCCGCTGCTAACAAACCATGATTAGCTAGTAAAACTGCTTTCGAACCTTCCATTGCATTAAGTGCATTTTCTCCAAGGGCTGGTGTACCAAAGCTTGCGTAATCAGCGCATTGAACTGCTTTACCCGCTACTGCAACCAAATAAGAGACTGCAGGTAAGGGCTCACGCAAACAAGAAAGTGTTTTGGCAAAAATAGAATGTGTATGCACAACCGCTTCAAGTTCAGGGCGCCTTTTATATACCATTGTATGCATAGCCCATTCACTAGAAGGTTTATGATGGCCCTCAATTATCTGTCCCTCTAGATCAATCAAAACGATATCAGCAGCGGTTAGTTCCTCGTAGGGGATACCACTTGGACTTATGGCGACGCAATTTTCAGAAGGAACATAGATACTAATATTCCCACCAGTACCTTTCGTTAATCCATTTCGAATCATTAATTGACAATGACGAACAACTTTTTCTCGCTCTGTTTGTAGTCTCATCTAATTCCACCTTCCACCATTGCTCTATCACAACATGGTGACGCTTATTTTTTTCGCACAATGCGTAAATCTAAATTACTTTTCAAAAATTCATTAACGACTTCTTGCTGTTCGTCATTAAATGGTTTAATTTCATCAACGATAATTGTAGAAATAGCATCGGCTGGCATGACTTGGAATAGTTTTTTTACGCCAACCTTGCTCTGATCAATAAGAGCTATGACCTCATTAGATTTGTGAATCATCGCTTGTTTAGCTTCGCCCTCATCAATTGTTGAGTCTGTTAAACCTTCTTGTAATGTCAAGCCCCTTGCCGAGATGAACAATTTATCGATATTGATAGATTCCATATATTTCTTCAAAGACGTTCCCATCGTTGAAATAGAGTTTGGGCGTACATAACCGCCGAGTAAAATCGTCGTCACTTCACTCGATATTAAATCGAGGGCAACGCTTATATTATTCGTAACAACTGTTACATTCTTGATCCCTTTAATCAATTTTCCGACTTCTGCTGCCGAAGTACTTGCATCGATACCCACTACGTCCCCATCTTGAATTAATGTAACCGCTTCTTGAGCCATTAATTGCTTAGCTTCTAAATTTTCAGATGCGCGTAAATTTAAATTATCTTCAACAAAGGATTTTTGGATAGGCTTTGCGCCGCCCAACACACGAATTAATAACCCTTCACTTTCCATCTTTTCTAAATCGCGTCGAATCGTCATCTCAGACACTTGAAATCGTTCACTTAAATCTGAAATCTCTACGTAATTTTTTTGGTTCACTAGTTTATTAATTTCATCTTGTCTTCGTTTTAGAGAATTTGTCATGCGTGTCATCCTATCTTTGATTAGTTAAAAATTGCACGCACCTTTTCTTCTGTCGGGTGTTCGATAATCCCTTTTTCTGTGACAATCGCTGTTATGAGTGCAGCAGGTGTCACATCAAAAGACGGATTGTACACCTTCACATCAGCTGGCGCGATGTATTGTCCTGTTGGTTTTAACACTTCATCTACACTTCGCTCTTCAATCGGGATATTTGCACCAGTCGGGCAATGTAAATCAATCGTCGGTGTAGGTGTCGCTACATAAAAGGGAATATTATAGTATTTAGCTAAAATGGCTACACCGAGTGTCCCAATTTTGTTAGCAACATCACCATTTGCAGCTACACGATCACAGCCAACGATAACTCCCTGCACTTTGCCTTGTGCCATCACCGTCGCTGCCATATTATCCGTAATCAACGTAACATCAATACCAGCATTAAAGAGTTCAAAAGATGTTAGCATGGCACCTTGGAAACGAGGTCTTGTCTCGTCAGCAAATACTTTAAAATTCATCCCCCGCTCCTTTGCCAAATAAAAAGGAGAAGTCGCTGTGCCATATTTTGTTGTAGCCAGAGCCCCAGCATTACAATGAGTTAGTACCCCTTGACCATCTTCCAAAAGCGTCAATAAATGTTCACCTATGGAACGATTAATCTCGATATCTTCAGTATGAATAGCAATCGCTTCTTGTAATAAAATATCCTGGAATGTTTCTAAATCATTCGTCTCTATTTGCATGGCTTTCTGTTCCATTCTTTCTAAAGCCCAGAATAAATTGACAGCTGTAGGACGAGATGTAGCTAAATATTGTACTTGTGTTTGTACTTCTTCCTTCGCCGCACTAACAGAACCTTCAAAGTGCTGAATCGCTACATATACCCCATAAGCCGCTGTTACACCTATGGCCGGAGCCCCTCGTACAATCATTGTATGAATAGCATTCCATACTTTTTCTACAGTTTGGACTTCTACATACACAATGTCATTTGGCAATTTTGTTTGATCTAGTAGAATGAGTGTATCTTTTTTCCATTCTATTGTATTCAATTCCATTAAATCAACACCCCATTCTTATATTTGTGTAATAGCTTAATATAGCCTTGAATATGGCTGATTTCCTTATTTAAAATACACTCTTTCGCAATCTTTAAACAACGTCTTTCGGCTGTTATACGAGCGTCAATTGGTTCAATGGTCGTAATATCTCCAACTTTGGCTAAGCCAATTATACGACGGTTCATCTCAATCCCTGCAATTGCAAATGCATCTCGACAGATTCGTTCCATATAGTCGTCGAGAAAGGCTGAGTAGACAGCAAAATGCTCCGTTGATGTGGCTAAGATATTTCGTGCCTTCTTGTGGAATAATTGAATAGTAGATAGTAATGATTCTTCAATCCACGAAACAAATTCGTCTTCTTCGTAAGCTAATCCCCTTGCCCAGGCAAATGTAAGGTTGGCGATTAAATTCCCCACATCATAACCTATAGGTCCATAAAAGGCGAATTCTGGATCAATAACCTTCAATGTTTTCTCATTAATAAAAATAGAGCCTGTGTGCAAATCACCATGTAAAAGTGCTTGAGCCTCTGTAAAAAATTGTATTTTCCGCTTAGCTACTTCTAAATGTAAATCTGTATCCTCATATACAAATGAATGTATCCACTCTTCATTTCCAGCCGTTAAAATATTTTGCTTTTTAAAATCAATATAAGGTTCCGTATAAACTAGATGTTCTGTAATTTCACACAGCTCAGGGTTGATGAATCGCTTTTGAAATTCTTTTTTCTTTTTTGGATCTAATAAAAAATCCGTTGTTCGAATAAGATTTTCCGCCATAAAAGTAGAGATTAACTCGGCGAAATGATCATACGTTTTAAATACGTTCAATTGCTTTCTCATAATCTCAAAATCTTTTAAATCTTCCATTACGCAACAACTCATAACTTCATCAAACAATAAAATTTCTGGTACAAGGGAAGGTGTTAGCTCACCCTCAATCATTAAAGCTTCTGTTTCTATTCGATTCCGATCTGTCGATAGCACGAAATCATCAGAGATACGAGCTTGTGGACCAGCTTGTTTGACGATGACTGAGTCACCTTGCTCATTTTTCACACGAAATACATAATTTAAATTGCCATCACCAATTTCGTCACTATGTAGTGTTCCACTAAAACCTTTAATTTTTGCTTGTACATAGCTTTTTACATCTTCTTCGTTCATTAAAAAATATTTGGAATACATAACAATAACCTCCTATTTTTTTCTACTGTAATACGTTGAAGCTAGCGCAAATGCTAAAACAAGTCCTTTAATAATATTTAAAGAATAGTAAGGAACTGATAACATTACTAATCCATTTTCTAAAATACCGACTAATGCGGCTCCGAATAATGTTCCAATGGCATTTGGTTTACCATGACCAGCGAATGATTGCCCTATAAAAGCAGCAGCAACAGCTGGCATTAAATACCCTGCACCTGCATTAATTTGTGCAGATCCGATTTGAGACGCGAGTAATAAACCACCAATCCCGGCTAAAACTGCCGAAAAAATATAAGCTAACATTTTATAACGGTTGACAGGAATCCCCGATAATTTTGCTGCTTCTTCATTGCCTCCAACAGCGTATAAAAAACGTCCATGTTTGGTATATGTTAAAAATACATGTACTAACATAACGATGACCAACATGATTAAAATGATCCAAGGTGTCTTACTTAACAATAAGAAGAAATCCGAAATTCTACCTTCTGTTGGTGTCCCATCTAAACGAGGCATACCAACAGAGATTGAACCGCCTCCTGTATAGGTCATAGCAACACCTTCAACAATAAACATAGTTGCTAATGTGGCAAACAGATCGGGTATTTTCACTTTTACGATTAAAAACGCATTAAATAGTGCTACACAAAGCACGGCTAAAATAGCAACCAAGATGGATACACTTGTTGGCATGCTAAACCATACAAACATAGATACAACAACTGAGTTCGCCAATGTGGCTGTCGAACCAATCGATAAGTCGAAACCATTAACAGATAAAGAAACCGTTAATCCAACTGCTATAATCGTAACGATTGAAATACTTCTTAAAATATTTAAGACATTATTTGTTTGCATAAAATTAGGGATAGAAACAGTAAAAACAATAATCAATAAAATAACAGCTAATACAATGGCCCAATCCTTTATAAATAATAGCGTTTGATTATTTTTACGCTCTTGCATACGCTTCGCCTCCAGTAGCATAGAACATAACTTCATCTTCTGTCGTTTCGCTTGTGACTAACTCTTTCACAATTTTCCCGTCGTACATCACATAGATTCGATCGGTAATTAACAAAATTTCACTTAATTCACTTGTCGCATAAATAACGCTCTTCCCTTCTTTTGCCTGCTCATCAATTAGATTAAAAATATCGCTTTTAGCTCCAACATCGACGCCTTTTGTAGGTTCGTCAAACAGAAGAATTTCTGCATCGGTCATTAACCATTTACCAATCGCGATTTTTTGTTGATTACCACCAGAAAGATTCGCTACCTTTTGAAGTTCGTTCGGTGTTTTAGCGCCTATTTTTTGAATCATTGCTCGAGCAGCCTCTCGTTCATTCGCTTGTTTAATAAAACTACCTAGACGAGTGAATGACTGTAAATTGGCCATCGTTAAATTTTTGAATATCGGCTCTTCCACAAATACCCCCTCTTTCCGACGTTCTTCAGGAATTAAAGCGAAAAGGTTTTTAACAGCATGGTAAGGAGTTAGGTTTTTAATAGGTTTCCCATACAATTCCATAGAACCAGATTTAATATTAGACATGCCAAAAATCGCTTTGCATAATTCTGTTTTACCAGCTCCAACTAAACCAGCCAGACCGATAATCTCATGTTTATTGACATGAAAAGATACGTCATTAACTAAGCCTGAATCGTCGACAAGATGGTTGATTTGTAAAGCTATTTGTCCTTTTTCTTTTAATTTTTTGTGATGAACTAAATCAAAAGTTTTACCAAGCATTTGTTCGATAACTTGATTTTGAGTAATCCCTTCAATTAAGCTTTCTTTTACAATTTTGCCGTCTTTCATAATGGTGATTTTTTCGCAGATTTCAAATAGCTCTGGTAATCGGTGAGAGATAAAGACAATTCCAAGATGATGATGTTTAACTAAATCTCGGACTAGAGAAAACAATTTCACAGTTTCTGCTTGGCTTAATGGAGCGGTAGGTTCATCTAATATAAGAAATTTTCTCTCATGAATTAATGCCCGCGCTATTAACACCATTTGTTTATCTGCTAAAGAAATATCCTGCACCTTTTTTTCAATATTTAACTTAATACCAATCCGATCTAACACATCTTTTGCGCCTGACGGATTTTTCGCCAATTGATAATTGACCTTTTATCGAATATCAGTTGATCTAGCATAATATTCTCTGCAACACTTAAATAGGGTATTAACGCTGTATCTACTTCTTGATAAACAATATCTATACCTAACTCCTTTGATTTTTTCGCATCAGTAATAGAAACTAGTTCACCGTTTATAAAAATATCACCCGTATAATGCGGATAGGCTCCTGAAAGAATTTTCATTAGAGTCGATTTACCAGCCCCATTAGCACCAATGACAGCGTGAATCGTGCCTGATTCTAGTTGAAAATCGACATCACTTAAGGCTTTCACACCGGGAAATTCGATTGAAATTTTTTTCATCTCAATGACTGTCTTGGCTTTCATAGCTAACACGCCTTTCACATTTAGGTAAAAGAAAACGTCTTATTGAAAACAAGACGTCATCTTTGTATTATTTTGAATAGTGTTCACGTAATGTTTTCATCCATTCCTCATCAAAATTAGTAGATACGCCCCAGCCATCAATAATTTCATTTAGATTGAGCATCGTAGTGTTATCTTTTAAATCACTTTGTTTAATTAATTTAGCATCTAAATCATACTCTGCAGGAGTTTCTTCACCCGCTAATTTTTTTGCCATTAAACGCATATTCATACGACCAATTAGCGCTGGGTCTACAGCAGCTGTCGAAATCCATTGACTATTATCTTCTTTCATTAAGTTAATATCTTGGTTTGATACATCGATTGAAACCAATTTAATGTCTAAACGATTGTTATCTACTAATGATTTATAAGCCCCTTTTGCTAACTCATCCCATGAGCCCCAAATTGCATCTACTGTTCCTTCTGGATATTTTGCTAAAACGGCATTCACTTTTGCAGCAATGTCACCTTGAATATCTTGGAAATTTGTAGGTCCAATTGTTTCTAAAGTGACAATTTCACCTTTATCCTCAAACTCTTTATATATTTCCTGACGTCTATCTAAAGGAGATAACCCTCCAAACCATAGTTTAATAACCTTTACAGGCTCCTTACTTAAATCCGCAATTTCTTGAAGAGATAAACGTGCTAACTCATAATCATCTTGGAATGTAGCAGTAACACCATCTAAACTCTGACCATTCTTTTTAGCGACAGTATCAAATAATGTCACTTTAATCCCTTTATCAACAGCAGGCTTAATCATGTCATATGAATAATCTTCCTTACCGTGTGAAATAATAATACCGTCATAGTCTTGCTGTATAATTTGCGAAACTAATTCTTGGAACTTAGCATCATTATTTTCAACTATCTGCGTATCCACTTTGAACCCCAAAGCTTCGCCTTCTTTACGTGCACCATCTAAAAATTGTTTCGTATGATCGTCTGATGCTAGATTACGTAATACAGCGATTTTTTTACCGTTTTGTACACCTTCAGGAACACCTTCAATATTTTCGTTTGTGTCACTTCTAGCATTATTCCCGCTATTGTTACTACAAGCTGTCAAAACAAGCACTACCACAAACATCATCAACGAGACTCCAAATCTTTTCATGAAAATCCCCCTTTTCTATTAAAAATGATATAAAACTCTCGATTAAGCATCAATTTCATAATAATCATATTATTCAGAATATTTTCTGTCAACTTAAAATGTTAAATAAAATCATTTTTTAGTTAATTTTTTTCATTAATAATTATGTTTTGTTTATTTTAAACGGAATTATCAATCGAAACGTTTATTATTTCACAATACAGAAGAATATATAATATCAACACTTTTATCTTCATGAGTAATACATATCTATTTGGTAGTTTCACGATTCTCAAACTAAATAATAATAAAACTGTTTTTAAAAATAGTATTTGGCAACAATTATTTCTCTTGCTAAATGTTCCGATAAAAACAAAAATCATTCCGATAAATCTTAGAATCTTTCCGATAAAACATAAAATTGTTCCGATAAATCTCGAAATCTTTCCGATAAACACAAAAAAACAGTGAATCCGCATTTGGATTCACTGTTTCACTTTAGAATTTTGAGCCATTGTCGCCGTATTCGTTTAGTAGTTCTTCAAACGATTTGTTTTTTTCGCGTTGCTTGCGCTCAAAGGCTAGCTTTGCTTGGCGCTCTTCTTCTGCGGCTTGCTCTTTCGCTGTTAAATCTTGCTTTGCAGCTTTTAATCTGGCAAGTACATCACCGCCTAGTTGATCGGCTAA
>NZ_JBFTHS010000080.1:0-14297 GCF_056394365.1 Lysinibacillus sp. 10T31 | reverse complement strand
TTGCTGTCGCTTCGCTTCGCAGATAAAACCCTTTTGCTGTCGCTTCGCTTCGCAGATAAAACCCTTTTGCTGTCGCTTCGCTTCGCAGATAAAACCCTTTTGCTGTCGCTTCGCTTTCGCACAAAAAACATTTGCAGGCCTAAGCATAAAGCAGATTCCGGACGCAATTATGCCGAGGCATAATTGATTGGGAAATTTACCTATTTATAATAGAATGATTCCATATATTGTGAGATGATTAAATCATCAAACGTTATAGGAGATGAAAGAAATGAGCATACATATTCAACTATTAACTGAGGATGTTGTAAACCAGAAATTATTAAATGAAATATTGGAACTATGGAATGAAAATGCCATAGAAACTGCAGATTGTGAATTAGAGGAGAGTGAAAGGAAGGGTATTCAAGAACAACTAGAACAATATATTCAATCAAAATATGGGGCCATTTATATAGCAACTGATGAAAATAATAAAATGATTGGTTTTGGAATGGCTTCGATCAAAAAGGATTTTATTTACGATATGAACTATGGTCAAATAGACGAGGTTTATGTAGTGCCAGTATATAGAAGACAGAAGGTTGCTAAACGTCTAGTAGATGATTTAGTGAATTGGTTTAATGACGAACATGATACTACTGTAGTAAATGTTTATGTAGATTTAGAAAATGACTTAGCACTAAACTTTTGGGAAGGCATTGGTTTAGAGAAGGAATTTTTTATGCTATCAAATAATTAAAAAAGTGGTCAATGAAGTTTATTCATTGGCCCACTATTTTTGAAAAGTTATTTAATGCCTTGTTCCTTTTTCATCCGGTCAATTTCAGGTCCAAGCTCGTCGTGTATTGTACCTTTCCAAGGCTTTACGCCGGCGATGTATGAGGAGCGAGTCATAATATGCCCTCCAACAGGACCTGTGATAAACAGGAACAGTATACCTAGTAAAATGCGGGGATTAAAGTGATCTTCAATCAGCCAAAAGTGAAAGAATACGCCAATGAGTACGCACATGACACCGAGCGTTGCGCTTTTTGAAGCAGCGTGAGCACGTGTGTACAAATCAGGTAAACGAACAAGACCAATGGCTGTTACGACAATAAATAGTACCCCTACAGAAATGAAAAAGATAACTAAGCTATTAGCGAGAATTGTCACGTTTAATGATATCTCCTTTCTCTATGAATTTAGAGAAAGCAACAGTACCGATAAACGATAAAATCGCTAACAATAATATAATCTCCAGGAAGAAGCTTGTTTCAACTAATACTGAAAATAGTCCAATGAGCGAGATTACTGACACACCCAATGAATCCAATGCTACCACACGGTCGGATGCAGAAGGTCCTTTAACCATTCGATAAATAACTGCAATCATCGATAAGCAAATCACCACAATTGCAGTAATAATAAATGTTGTCATGATTTACTCACCTCCAAAATCGCTTTCTCAAATGAATCTCGAATTGCTGTAATCGCTTCATCGACATCACTAATATCAATAGCGTGTACATACAAAGTTTTTGCATCATCTGATACGTGCACTACTACTGTACCAGGTGTTAACGTAATAAGACTTGATAATAAAGTGATTTCCCATTCTTGTGTTAAAACAGTCGGATAGGCAAAGAATGCAGGCTGCATATCCAACTTAGGCTTTAAGACCACTCGAAGAACTTGTACATTCGCTAACACTAACTCCTTTAAAAAGAGTAACGTTAACTTAATGATTGCCCATATGCGGTAGACGTAAAGACGAGTAGTAAAAAATCTACGCATAATAATGAGCAATATAATACCTAGAATAAATCCAATGATAAAGCCTGCTGCTGTGTAATTAGATGAAAGGAACATCCAAACGAAGGCAAGTACAACATTTAAAATAATTTGAAATGCCATATCTCTAATCCTCCTTCATTACAGCATCTATATAAATAGATGGATCACTTAATAGTTTTGCCGCATCGTCCATAAATGGAGTAATCCATTCAGAGCCTACACCATACGCTACAGTAATGAGCACTAAAAGAACTGTAGGCACAAATAGTGTATAGTAGACTTTTTTATCGACAGTACCCGTTGTCTCTTTTTCTTCACCCCAGAAGGCATAAAGGAAAATACGAATAACCGATAATAAAACGAGAAGTGATGAAGCTAAAATAAAAATACTACTCCATTTACTGCCTGCTTCAAATCCTCCCTGTACAATTAACAGTTTTCCAACGAAGCCACTAAGTGGGGGAATACCTGCTAAACCAAATGCTGCAATTAAATAGCACCAACCGAGAGCAGGGTATTTATTCATAAGACCGCCCATTTTACGTAAATCAGATGTGCCAGTAATGTAGATGACTATACCTATTAACATAAAGAGCGCTGCTTTTATAAGCATGTCATGAATTAAATAGAACATTGCACCTTTTAGGGCAATTTCATTCATTTGAGATACGCCGAATAAAATAACACCTACAGCAATGACAATATTATATATAATAATAAGCTTTACATCATGGTAGGCTAGTGCACCAATACAGCCCGCAATAATTGTTGCAACTGCTAATGCCATCAGTAGATCATGTGTATACGATAAATCATGAACAAAGAACAATGTATATGTTCGAGTAATTGCATAAATACCAACCTTTGTTAGAAGTGCTCCAAATAGCGTTAACACAGGTATTGGAGCTGCCGCATAAGAAGTTGGAAGCCAGAAATATAGAGGGAAAATAGCCGCTTTTAATCCAAATACCATTAAAAATAGTACAGCTATAACCGTAACAATACCTGGCTGATTGATGTCAGCAATTTTTACTGCAATATCTGCCATGTTTAATGTACCTATTACAGAGTAAAGATAGGCAACTGTAATAACAAATAATGCAGATGAAATAACATTAATTAAAATATATTTAATGGAACCTTTAAGCTGTCCTTTTTCGCCCCCGAGAACGATGAGCAAATAAGAGGCCATTAACAATACCTCGAAGAACACGAAAAGGTTAAAAATATCGCCGGTCGTAAATGCCCCATTAACCCCAGTTAAAATAAACATAACCCCAGGGTAATAGAAGAAGCGTTCACGTTCCTTTGTAATGGAACCAAAGCCATACCAAACAACAAAGAGAGTGATAAGCAGTGTTGTTGTGACAAGCAGTACAGACACCATATCAGAAACCATCGTAATGCCATATGGCACAGGCCAATCCCCGAACGTCACCTTTTGAATACCATCATTTTTCACCTTCATAAGCAGTGAAATGGCTGATATAAGTGCGAGCCCTATACCAAGCAATGCGAATGAACGCTGGTATTTTAAGTTTTTTTGCCCAAACATTAAAATGATGCCGAAGAAAAACGGAATGATAATGGGCAGTAGAAGGAAGTTATTCATCCTCATCACTTCCTCTCATTAAGCTAATATCATCTGTCTCGAGCTCCTGATAGGAACGATATGCAAGTACAAGGAAGAAAGCCGTTACCCCAAAGCTAATAACAATCGCTGTTAAAATAAGCGCCTGTGGTAATGGGTCTGCAAAAGTTTTAGCCCCTTCCTTTAAAACAGGTGGTGCTTCTCCGCCAAGTCCACCCATTGTTAAAATGAGCAGATGGGCGCCATGACTTAAAAGGCCTGTCCCGATAATAATACGCAATAAGCTTTTGGATAAGATTAAATAAACCGCTGCCATAAACAGAAAGCCAATGACAAACGCCATAATTATTTCCATTATTCATCCTCCCCAATCGTTTGAATAATGGTCATCGTAACGCCGACAACAACCAAATAGACACCGCTATCAAAAAGCATAGCCGTGTGTAATGACTGTTTGCCTAGAAGCGGTAAATCGAAATAATCAAAGTAATGTGTAAAAAACGGTTTACCTACAAACATTGGGAAAGCGGCTGTTGCAAGGGCTAGTAGTAAGCCAATTGCAGTTAAATACGTATAATTTATTGGTAAAACCTTACGAACCGTATTTAAATCAAAGGCAAGGACTAAGAGCACAATAGCACTCGATGTTAAAAGTCCACCTACAAAGCCGCCTCCAGGTGTGTAATGACCAGCAAGGAAAATATGAATGGAGAAGAAGAAAATAATGAAGAATACAATTTTTGTTGTAAATTGTATAATTACATCATTTGTTTTCATGCGATTTCTCCTTTCTATTCATGCGTAGCTTTATCATTGCTAAAATGGCCATTCCAGCAATACCTAGCACTGTAATTTCAAATAATGTATCGAAGCCACGGTAGTCTACTAAGATTACATTGACGATGTTTCCACCGCCGGCTTTTGAATAAACTGTTTCCTCATAATACTTCGAAATAGTTGGAATCAATTTTTGTGATTGTGCAGACAGTGCCAAAAGCGTAACCATAACACCGACTGCAATGGAAACAATCGCGCGATTTAATTGGAATCTCATGCGCTCCTCTCGTTTTCCAAGCTTAGGCAGATGATAAAACGCTAGTAAAAATAGCGCAACAGAAATTGTTTCAATGACAAGTTGTGTTAATGCTAAATCAGGAGCATTAAAGATAACGAAGAATAATGCTACTGTGTAGCCCACAGCACCAAGGCCTATAATAGCTGTCAAACGTGATTTTGCCAAAATTGTAATGGTTGTTCCAATGACTAACACCACAACTAAAATGATTTCGTAAGGACGAATAGGTGCAGTGTCTTGGAAGGAGATTGTAAAAGCATTTTTCACAAATAAAGAACCGATTACAATCGCCGCAATGCTACTAAACATATACAGCAGGTAGTGACGCATAGAGCCCGTCATATAAAGACGTGATACACGATTTAATCCAACATCTAGTCCGAGCATTATCTTGTCGTATGCATTATTTAACGTTAAAGCTCGTGGGAATTTTTGATAAATGCCCTGCCATTTCGGTAATGCTACAAACAATAGAACCCCAACAATTACTATGCCAAATGTCATGAGTAATTCAGGTGTAATTTCACCATGCCAAGCAGCCACATGAATATCAATATCCTTTGGTGAATCGTATAAGAATGGCTGGATAGCTTGTACTGCTGGCTTTACAAAAGTATCCCCAACTAGGTTTGGAATAAAGAATATTGTTACGACTAATGCTGCTAAAATCATAGGCGAGATTAGCATGCCAATAGGTGCCTCATGTGGTTTATGAGGTAATTTTTCTGGTTTATATTTACCAGTAAATGTTCGGAAAACAAAATAGAAGCTATAGATAAATGTAAAAATACTAGCAATCCAAGCAACAATCGGGAAGAGTGCTCCCCATGTGTCAAAGCCGAGAAATTCGAAATTTTGCAGCGCAAGCATTGCAGTTAAAAACATTTCCTTACTTAAGAAGCCGTTAAATGGCGGTAGACCAGCCATTGATAAGCTTCCGATTGCCGCTACTGTAAAGCTAAGTGGCATAATACTCATTAAGCCGCCGAGCTTACGAATATCACGTGTACCTGTTTCATGATCGACAATACCTGCAATCATAAATAGGCTTCCTTTAAACGTTGCATGGTTGATAAGGTGGAAGATCGCCGCAAAGGCAGCAAATTTAATAGTATCTGTTGCCCCATTGCCATGAAACGCTAAAGCACTAGCGCCGAGCAAAGACATAATAAGTCCAAGCTGACTCACTGTAGAGAAAGCAAGGATTCCTTTTAAATCTGTTTGCTTCACTGCAAAGAACGAACCCCAGAATAGCGTTAAGATACCTACGCCTGTAACGAGCCATATCCAAATCTCAGAAACAGCGAAAATCGGTGTAAAGCGTGCAACTAAATAAATACCTGCCTTTACCATTGTTGCAGAGTGAAGGTATGCACTAACTGGTGTTGGCGCTTCCATTGCATCTGGTAACCAAATGTAGAATGGGAATTGGGCAGATTTCGTAAATGCTCCTAGAAGTATTAAAACGAGCGACCAGGTGAACAGCGGATGCTGCGCTAAATTAGGTGCCATTACAATAAGTTCACGGATTGAATACGTTCCTCCCATTATATAGAGAAGGATGAATCCTCCTAACATCATTAAGCCGCCACCGACTGTAATCATCATTGACTTAAGTGCACCAAAGCGAGAGGCATCACGATAATACCAATAACCAATCAGTAAAAATGATGAAATAGATGTTAGCTCCCAAAAGAAGTACAGAGAAATTAAATGATCTGACTGTACTACTCCTAGCATTGCGGTCATAAATAATAATAGGTAAACATAAAAATTATGTAATTTTTCTTTATGTTTGTCTAAGTAAAAAATAGAGTAAAGTACGACCAACGAGCCAATTCCAGTAATTAGCAATGAGAAAAGCAAGCTAAGTCCATCTAAATAAGAAACGATGGAAATATCAAGAGATGGAATCCAAGGAAGCTCTTGAAGAAATACTTTACCATCTGCTACTTTTCCGATATAAGATGCGTAAATAATCGCGAGTGTAGCAGGTACTGCAAGAACAAACCAACCTGTGTGAATATTTTTCATGCTTTTATATAAAAGTGGCACAAATATTGCAGCAAGCATTGGAATGAAAATATAAAGTACTTGTAACAAAAAAATCCTCCTTTATGCAGATAAGTATGTTAATTATAACGCACTTTTTGTATGAATGCATATGCACTCATATGATTTAGCTTGCGATAGTGGAAGAATGTTCGATATATTATAAATAGGAAGTTATCAATAATAATAGAGGTAAAAATTTTTTATGAAGAACCCTTATATTTATGGCTATTTACCATTAATTACAATTTTATTGTTTAGTTTGACATTTGGGATGTATGCAGTAAGTGAATCGTTGCAAGTTTTTCATGCAATCGGTGTGTATTCCGGCATGCGTGAGTTTTTATCCGATTTCGAACTCCGTGTATTCTTGCTAATTGTCTTTGCTGTAATCTTTTTTATGCTATTTTCAGCATTAAAATTAGTAGGGGAAACTATTCATGAGTTAGGAATGTTATTTTTCTCCAAGGATCATGATGGTGCGACAGTTAATCAAGCACGAGGCGGATACATCATTTTATTAGTTGGTGCAATCTGTTCAGCCTTTGCTATTCAATTTATTTACGTTTTAGTCGGTATTTTTGTCTTAACCGTTTTTATCTACTTTATTTACCTTATCTATAAAATGAGTCATTTTATGTCGATGAGTGGTACGATTGGCTTACTAGTGTTTGAGCTTTTTATGTGGACAATACTATTATCGCTATTAGTTTATGTTGTTTTAAAATTGTATAATGGCATTTTGGCAAGTTTACCGTTTGCTCATTAAATGCCTTAAGTATTTATTAAATTACATAATTAACAATGAAAGGAGCAGCCTAGAGTGATGAATTTCACTCAGGGCTGCTCTTCTTAAATTTATTCAAGTAAAACATTAAATAGCTTATGATGAATCTTATATGATTCTAATTTCTCCATAGATTGTGGCTTATCGTAGCCAAGCCATACTGCTGCAGTGTACTCATCATTTAATCCGGCAAGCCAGTAGTCGCGATAGTTGTTAGTTGTTCCTGTTTTGGCGCCGACATAGTTACTTCTACTATGAACGCCTTGCCCGGTACCTTTAGTAACAACATCTGTAAGCATCGAACGCATATACTTAACGGTTTTTGGTGACCAAATTTGATCGCGTGCTGAATCCCAACTGTAAAGCTCCGTGCCATCAGATGCTGTTACTTTACGGATGCTATGGGCAAGTACGTATGAGCCGTCTATAAAGCTTGTATAAGCATCTGCTAGCTCAAGTGCTGTAACACCATACGTTAAACCTCCCAAAGAGGCAGCATAATCATGATCTTTTGCCACGATGGAGCGGAAATGAAAGCGGTCTAAGTAACTAAAGGCTGTATCAATTCCGACTGTGTTAAATAAACGGAGAGCCGATGTATTGTAGCTATTTCGAAATGCTACTCGAATTGGTACATCGCCATATTTAAAGCCTCCATAGTTTTGTGGACAAAATGAACCGACACAATAACTGCCGCCACTGACAATAGAATCAGGTGTATGTGCTGTTGTTTCAAAGAAAGGAGCATATACCGCAAGTGGCTTAAAGGCAGAGCCTGGCTGACGAGTACCTTGAAAGGCACGATGATAGCCAAATTTTTCATAGTTTTTCCCAGCATAAAGACTAACTACTTCACGGGATGTATTATCAATAACTGCTCCAGCGGCTTGCAATTTGCCTGAGCCTAGAATTGCAGTCATTTTTTTCTCATCATGTGCTTGTTTGTCTGGATCAAGCGCGGTATAAATCGTTAATCCATCTTGAAATAATGTATTGAGTCGATTGTCTAGCTGCGCTTTGATTTTCTTCTTCTCTTCCTCGCTTTGTGTATTTGCAAGTCGATCTGAATAGCCTTCTTTTTCTGCAACTAACCATTTAAGCTCTTGTAAGACATAAGTGCTGTACATAGGGTAGCTTTGCACTTTATTCTTTACATTTAATGTTATCGTTTCAGCTTTATATGTAATGGCATCTTCTTTTGTTATAGCGCCACTCGCTGCAAGTGTATCTAATAACCGCTCCTGCCTCGCTTTTGTTTTATCAAAGTTTTTTAAAGGATTATATAGTGAGGGGTTATTTGGAATGGCAGCAATAAATGCAATTTCAGCTATAGATAATTCTTGGAGTGGTTTTTGAAAATAATATGTTGCTGCTCCACCGATTCCATAAACTTGATTGCTAAAATAAGCTTCATTTAGATACATTGTTAAAATCGCGTCTTTATCAAATTCTTTCTCAAGTTCATAAGAGTAAAAGAGCTCTGTTAATTTTCGTTCATATGTTTTTTCGTCAGATAAATAACGCATGCGAACGAGTTGTTGTGTAATGGTACTAGCACCTTGAGAAGTTGAATTTGTGCTTGAGTTAGCAACAACTGCACGGACGATGGCACTGAGATCAAAGCCGATATGCTCATAAAAATGAGCGTCTTCACTTGCGATGAAAATTTCCTGGGCAATTTTTGGTATTTTCTGTAATGTTAGAGGTTGACGCCATTCGACATATTCCTCGCTAAATGTTTGACCGTTTCGATCAATAAGTGTTATTGGAAGTTGTGGCTGTACTTCCGGTAAATGAATAGCGCTAGCAATTTGCTCCTCATGCGCTTGTGCCACATTGATTTCTGTCCTAATATTTGTATTAATCCACCAGAGGACAGGTAAGGATAGTAAAATGATAAAAAAACCAAAAGCCTTTTTCATGTGTGCCTCCACTCTAAATATGAGTCAATCAACAGAATAACATAATTTGGATAGTTTCCAAATACGCGTTCCGACCTATTTGTATTTATCAAATAATTTTGCCATGAAGATGGAGATGACGTTTGTTAAAACGTATGCCATATTTATGGTTGATGTGCGACTCCTTGAGGATTAGCGATAGAGGAACGAAGGCTAAGCACGCCACGTCCTGTGGCATTACCGAAATGACCGACATCGTGCAGGCCTAGGCACAATTTAAAATCCGGACGCATTGTCTATCTGCGCGAAAGCGAAGCGTCAGCGGCAATTACGAAATGATTTGAGTGTAGGCTGGGCGACATAATAAAGTAAAAGGATTCACACACAGTTTTGTGTATGAATCCTTTTTTGCTCTTTTGGCAGGTAGATGTCGATAAAATTAAAAAGTTGGGTGATAAAATTCAAAAGTTAGTAGATAAAACTAAAAAGTTAGTAGATAAAACGTGAAAGTTAGTAGATAAAAATTAAAAGTTGGGCGATAATTCCTGAACGTATTCCGAAAAAGTTGGATGTCATTGGAGTGTAGGTAGCGTCACAGATGAGACCCTGGAGCGAGCAGAGGAACGAAGGCTAATACATCAACAAAGCTTACGCCCTGTTTTTTTGTCTGTTACTTATGAAAAGAGGAATTATACATAACAATCCAAGGAGAATGAACAGGATTAAGGTGTTGATTGGATTATCTTTTAATTTTGTATCTTCTTTGTGTTTTTTTTCAAATGCTTTTACTTCTTCTGTTTTATTTACTTTATTGTTTGGAACAAATTCATTTTTATTTACATCATAGTAATAGAATCCATGTTTGTTAAAGGTGAAAAAGTCATCTCTAACCGTCTTATATGAACTTGAAATCATCGCTAAGTTCACTTTTTCCGTATCAACCATTGTTTTTACATATTTTTCACTTTCTGCTTTAAACAATTCTTTTTCTTTTTTTAATAAGTTGGCTGCATCACTTTTTACTTTTTCTACATCTTGAAACGTTGTTGCTTTTTTCAATCCCTCTTCAATAAAGGATATTTGTTCCATTTTCATTTTTTCTTCAAATTCTTTTGTTTTTTGCTCTAATAATGATTTATCTTCTTTTACTGTTTTAATCAGTACCGTTTTTGTTTCTTGTGCTAATATTTTGGCGGAGTCGTTTTTGTAATCATGAACTTCTTTTTTATTTTTATTATTTACTAAATTCAGGTGCTCTTCTGTAACGATTTTTGTTGCCATGCTGGCAGATGAAAAAACGATACTCAACATACATACCGACAGTCCGATTACACTTATTTTTTGTATAAATTTCATTTCAATCCCTCCGTTTTTTTCTATTATTATCCATACAATCCATTTTTACGATCAATCAAGGGAATATATGAACAATCATAAAAAATATACTAAGGGGGGTTATATGAAAGAATATTTCTTAATCGAAGAACAGTACTGTGATAACGCCTTTGTAATCAACATCGTGCCGCTGCCGCTTCGCTTTCACGCAGATAAAACATGCCGCTGCCGCTTCGCTTTCGCACAAAAAATACTTATTGGCCCAAGTGGCTCATTGATGCCCCGAGGAAAGCGCCCAGTAGGAACGGAAATCAAGCCGATGTTATGGTGATAAGCCAAAAAATTAAAAGTACAAAAATCGTCAATACTTTGGTGAAGAAAACCATTAAGAAGTATGTTAGACTAAAATGAGGTCAGAAATGATAGTACTATCATTTTCATTGAAACTGAAATTTTACATTTAAAGGAGAGACTTCAATGTTTCCACAATTAACAACAGAAGTACTAGAAGGCGAAGTACTTGTAGAAATGAAAACAACATTAGGTGCCATCAAAATTAAATTATTCCCAGAGCATGCACCAAAAACTGTTGAAAACTTCTTAGGCCATGCAAAATCAGGATACTATGACGGCATCATTTTCCACCGTGTAATCCAAGACTTTATGATTCAAGGTGGAGACCCAACTGGTACAGGTATGGGTGGCGAATCAATTTGGGGTAACTCTTTCGAGGATGAGTTCTCTGATAAAGTATTTAATCTTCGCGGTGCCCTTTCAATGGCAAATGCGGGTCCAAACACAAATGGTTCACAATTCTTTATCGTACAAATGAAGCACCTTCCAAGTGATATGCTTCGTCAATTACAAGGTGCTGGCTTCCCAGAAGAAATTATTGAAGCATATGCTCAAAATGGTGGTACTCCTTGGTTAGACCATAAACATACAGTATTTGGTCATGTTGTTGAAGGAATGGACATCATCGACAAAATTGCAGATGTAGAAAAAGACATGCGTGATAAACCAGTAGAAGATGTGAAAATCGAGTCAATTACAGTTTTTGAATAATAATTGTAAGGACGTGTAAAACATGAAGCATTTAATGTATCAATTTTTATATTTCCCAGAAGATAAATCAGGCTATGTTCCTGCAGCTTTTGAATTTTTAATAATGCTTATATTATGTATTGTTGTCTTTACCGTTTTCCGTAAGATTTCTAAGAAACAAGAAATGAAATCAAAGGAAATCGAAGCACGTATTCTTTCTGAGAAAAATAAAACAAACAATCAGCAAAATATTTAACTTCTTTCATTGGATGTCCAAACACCCAATGAAAGAAGTTAAGCCTCCAGCGGATGTCACAGAATCGGAAAGGAGTGCACATAGGCTAACTGACCTGCATCCTGCAAAAGCCGATTCCGGACGCAATTATGCCGAGGTTTAATTGATTGTACTAGATGCCTCGCAGCCTTTAAGGATTGCGGGGCATCAGACTTTCTCACGAACCTCATGCAAAAATACTGTAGCTTTTTTTGACTAGAATAACGGTATTAACCTTGTTATGAGAGCAAATCTTAAGAGCATGTTTTGAAAAAAGATTGATCAAAACATGCTCTTATTTAATGCGTTTGATTAAATTCTTTATAAAAATGTGATTCTTTTTCATAGGCAGAAGGCGTGAATCTTCGATTGCTGCAGTCCGATGCCCGATACCGGCCATGTAGGTTTTTCATACCAATGATGTTAGCGAGTGACCTACAATCTAGAGGGCAAGTTTTTGGTATGATGATTGTTGGTCAAAAATTTTGGGTAGATGCACTAGCCGCAATCTCTGCTTTCTTTTCCCTTCATCAACGAATTTAACTCCTCGTTGTACATCTACTTCTGGAAATTCTTTCTCTAGTCTTTCGAGTCTCAATATGAGATATATTTTCTAAACAAAAAAGGATATCTCAGGAAAACTTGAGATATCCTTCACTATTTACTTCCTATTGCTGAAGGGCTTTCTTAAAGCGCTGAACACCGTCTTTCACTGTGTCTAATGAGCAAGCGACGTTCATACGCAGGAAGCCGCAACCCTCTTCGCCATATTTTGAACCTGGCTCTAATGCTAGCTTGCCATTTTCCAGCAAGCGTTGCATGATTTCTTTTTCATCAAGACCTAATTCTCGATAATCAATCCAAAGTAAATAAGTGCCCTGAGGTTTATTAATTTGGATACCCGGTAATTGCCCTAATTCAGCAATCACATAGTCCATATTGTTTGAAATGTAAGTAAGCATGTCATTTAACCATGGGGAACCCTCAGTATAAGCAGCCTGAAGTGCAACAGAAGCAAAGGTATTTACTGAGCCTTGCCCACTAGCCATATGAACTGCTTCTAGTAGCATACGCTTTTCCTTATCCGGCACAATCATATAGGCAACTTGAATACCAGCTAGATTAAATGTTTTTGTCGGTGCCATGCACGTAATAATACGATCAATTTCATCACCAGCGATTTTTGCTAATGGTGTATGTTTTGAGCCATCTAACATTAAATCAGAATGAATTTCATCGGAAATAATCACTACATCATATTTTGCACATAGTCGTACGATTTCCTTTAATGTAGCTTCATCCCATACATAGCCTCCTGGATTATGAGGATTACACAATATGTAGGCTTTCACATTTTGAGCAAGTGCTTGTTCAAAGGCTTCAAAGTCATAGACAAATGTGCCATCTTTTTCTACTAAAGGACAACTAACAATCTCTCGGCCATTACTTTTTGGAATGTTATAAAATGGTGGGTAGACAGGTGAGGAAATAAGTACTTTATCTCCTGGATTTGTAAATGCCTTGATACTATCCGCTAAAGCAGCAACAACACCGTTACAGAAAACAATTGAATCTTTGTCAATGTGCCAATCATGATGAGCATTCTGCCAGTCTACAATCGCTTGCACTGCTTCATCACTAACAAAGCTATAGCCGAAAACAGTCTTTTCAGCATGCTCTTGTAGCGCTTTTGATACGGCTACTGGAGCAGCGAAATCCATATCAGCTACCCACATTGGTAGTATGTCTGAAACATCTTGTAGCCCATATACATTTTCCATTGCGTCCCACTTTACAGAGTTTGTGCAACGACGTTTAATAGTTTGATCGAAAATAGACAAGCAAATCACTCTTTTCTTTTTTATTTACTATGGTATCATACGAGTATGATAAAAGGATAATAGGTGAGTATTTTGGAAAATATAAAAATGAATCAAGCAGCCGTACATCTGCTAGAGGAGTGGGATCCATTCCACTTAGGTCCAGATCATTATGATACTGAAACCGCAGATGTTGTAGCAGCATTGCAAGGTATTGATGATCCATCTACTCTTGCAAAGGTTATTCAAGAAACATATGAGCATTCGTTTGAAGAATGGATTCCATTTGAAGATTGTGTAGCCATTTCGTACAAACTTATTGCTATAAAATTTGAAGCAAAATGCATTATTTAACTTCTTTTTAGCGGGTGTCCATAACATCCGCTAAAATGGAGTTATGCGAGCGCAAAGCCGAACTCGGACGCAATGATGCTTTTGCTTTTCTATAGAAAACGAGGTTGTCTTTCAATTTTGAGACAACCTCGTTTTTTTATTTGATGATTTGTCAAATTAAGTGCAACAATTGCTCATTAAAAGCCTCGTTTGCAGTTTTCCAACCAAGACATTTTCTTGGTCGGTTGTTGATATAGTTTAATGATTCTGTTAGTTCTTCTGGTGATACTTCTTCGAAATTTGTTT
>NZ_JBFTHS010000079.1:0-15008 GCF_056394365.1 Lysinibacillus sp. 10T31 | reverse complement strand
GTAGCCCTATCTGCTATATGCACTGGATAGGGAGGGGTAATGGGATACCCCAATCTTGAGAACTGTTCAAAACAGAAATGGACTGCGAACGCATAGTTACTCAGGAATCCCACTGACATTAGTCAGCTTGTCCCTTTAGGGGTGGGAGTATCAAAAGGAAAATCCTATGAAAGATCCTTTTTTAAATAGTAATGCTTATGATCCCTTCCGACGTTGTCCAATGTACCGTAGATTTGATATCCGTGATTTTGATAAAAATCTAAAGCTTGAAAACTTAAAGTATCTACCTTTATGAAATCACATTTATTATTCAAAGCAATTTGTTCAATTTCTAATAACAATTTAGATCCATAGCCTAGTCCACGAATATCCTCATCAATCATAAGTGTATGTATCTCTAACCAATTCCAACAAATTTCCCCCAATATACCACCACAGATTTGATCATTTTCATCTGTAAGGAAGAGGCTAATTTCTTGATATCGACCTCTTAAATCTTTTGGAAAATGTTTTAAATTGTATTCGTAAAGCTTATTATCAATCAAAGATTTTTTACGTTCATTTTGTTCTTGTGAGATTTTGTATTGCATAAATTTTTTCCTCCTTTTTTATAATGGGATATTTCGCTGCCAAATCATATGATGGCTATTTTCATTCCAATAATGTTCCAATAAAAATTGTGGCTTCCCAAATTTTTTCTGCCAAAAAATTTGAGCCTGTTTGTAGCCACTATCTAAACAAAAACCTTTTACATTTTTCCTCTCTAACGTAGTGACCATTTTTTGAAATAATAATGATCCTATCCCACGTTTTTGATAGTTAGGGTGGACAAAAACCGTCCCAATCTCAGGAAAGTCTGTTAGATCTTCCTTTACTGTTTTTTGAATCAATTCATTCGCTACGCCATATTCAATTGTACCAATAATTTCCTCAGTATCCTCATTTATTGCTATCCAGAAAAATCGTTTTTCTCCTTGGCTCTCCAAATCCCATTGTAAATAAAGTTTTTTTATTTCCCATTCATCTTTTTGATCATCATGTAGCCCTGAAAGACCTTCTTTTGCAAATGTATCGGTAATCACAAGAAGAAAAAACTCATGCAACTTTTCAGTATCTGTTGGCTGAGGACGTTTTATGTTAATTCTCTCCAAATAGCATCCTCCTTTTAGAATGAATGTAATATTATTGTAAATGATAAAATGAAAAAGTTAAATGTATTTAGCATTTAAACAAATAACCAGGTACTTTTAAAAAGACCTGGTCATTTGCAAATCATTCATTTGTTTTTTCATTCTCCGGTTCTATGTGAATAAGAATATTGGCTTGATGAAAAAGGTTATTAATCCTTTCTTCAATACGATCACATAAATCATGAACGGTTTCAATGCTTTCATTTGATGCTACGACTAAATGGAAATCGATGTATTCTTCCGCACCAGAACGTCTAGTTCGAAAATCGTGATACTCAATGTATTCATCTTTAAATGATTCAATAATTTGAATAATTTGGTTTTCCTCTTCCTTTGATAATCGTGCATCCATTAATGGAGGAAATGTTTCTTTCATCAGTTTGAAAGCTTCCACCATAATATAACATGCTAATATTATTCCGATTATCGGGTCTAAAATGTACCAACCAGTTAAATGGACAATCAATAAACTCAATGCAACACCCAATGATGTATAGACATCTGTAAGTAAATGCAGTGCATTTGATTTCATGGCAACAGAGTTGGTATTCTTTGCAGTTCTATAAACAATCCTTGATACAACAAAATTAATAAAGGCGCCAAATAACATGACCAGTATACCTAAAACTGGGAGTTTGATTGGTGTGGGAGTGACAATTTTATGAATACATTCATAAATAATCCAAATCCCGGCAACAAAAATTAAAAGTGTTTCAATTGTTCCTGAAATATTTTCAACCTTTCCATGTCCGTAGGGGTGCTCTTTATCAGCTGGTTTACTGGAAATTCGTACGGAGAGAAAGGCAATAAAAGAGGCGAGTAAGTCTAGAAGTGAATGGATTGCCTCCGATAAAATTGCAACTGATCCAGTGAACAATCCAACGATATTTTTTAATATGACAACAGTAGAATTACTTAAAACTGATAAAAATGCAATTTTTGATGAATTCACCTGAAATCACCTCCTGATATATGTAGATCTATGATACCAAGTAAACTTTGAGTGGGTCTATAGCAACGTTTTTTCCTAATTCCTATTAAATAACTAGCGTGAAAAAAAGTTGTATAAAGGAAAATAATTAACCATTTTTAATGAAAATTTATATACCCGAAAAATGGGATTGATTCGCTAGCTACGGCCTTTGAGAAAATAGCGTCATAAAGCAAGAGAAGCATACTGACTATATTATGTGTAGATGTGATAAGGTTAATTTAATCTAAAAGAATATCTAGGATTTGATAACTGTTAGTTTTCCAATTGTTCATTTTTTTGCCGTGAAATCTAGAGAATAGTTAATAAAATTGAAAAGGAATTGCCATCCATTTTTTACCTTCGATATAATAAATAGTGGTACCAAATTGGGTTAGTAAAGGGGCGGATAGTAGAGTGGATTATATTCAAATTACTAGGAACAATGTTGAACAGGAGCATATATGTTGCGCTCTTGGTTCGAAGCAATACGAGGAAGCGGTAAAGGAAAAGAAAGAATGGTTGATGAACCGTATGGATGAGGGGCTAGTTTTTTATCGTTTAAACGACCGGGCAAAAGTGTTTATTGAATATTTACCGGCAAATCAAGCTTGGGTTCCTATCGATGCACCGAATTATATGTATATTAATTGCCTATGGGTTTCTGGCAAATACAAAAATCAAAACCATGCTAGACGATTGTTTGAGAAGTGTAAGGAAGATGCATTAGCGCAAGGGATGGATGGCATCGTACATATAGTAGGGGAGAAAAAGCTTCCATTTCTAAGTGATAAGCGTTTTTTTGAACATTTGGGATTTAAAATTGTAGATCAAGCAGCACCTTATTTTCAGCTAGCTGTCTATAAATTTAACGATTGTGCCGATGATCCTTCCTTTAAACTGCAGGTGAAAAATCCTTTATCTAATAACAGTGGTATTGTGATATATTTCACTGCTCAATGTCCGTTTGCAGTAGGCGTTATAAATGATTTAAAAAAATTGGCAGAGAAAAGGGGCATTCCTTTTCATGCATATCAACTAATGACGAAAGATGAAGCACAGAATGCACCTATCATATGGACTACCTTTGGACTGTTTTACAATGGTGATTTTATGACACATGAAATCCTAAGTGCAAACAAGTTCGAAAAATTATTAAATACATTATGAAAAGGGGATTTATCTCCTTTTCAAGAACACTAAAATTAGAGCAAATAAACAAATACCTATAATAGAACCTAGAGTAAACGACCAAGAAAAATAATCGAAAAAGATGTATGCAATTAATAATGCCAGCATATAGCCGAGAGCAGTGCCCAGCAATTGTTTTTTGATATTCAACGATCCCACCCCTTACTGCGTGATAGTTAATATACTTATTTATATTTTATAGAAATATTAGGTAAATATCCATAGCAATCAAAATTAAAGGAAGGCGATATCAGTTTCGAAAATTTGCAACAGTATGCTGAACATTATATATGGGGAGAACAATGTGATGGCTGGCATTTAGTGAAGAATAATGACCTCAGTATTATTCATGAGCGTATGCCTGCTAAAACAGTAGAGGTAAATCATTATCACCATCAAGCACAACAATTTTTCTTTGTGCTATCTGGAACAGCAACAATCGATATCGACGGAGAACTAATTGTGTTACAAAAAAATGAAGGAATTGAAGTTCCACCCTTTAAACCGCACCAGATGCGTAATGATTCAGAGGAAGAGGTAGAGTTTTTGGTCATTTCACAACCAAATAGTAGAGGCGATCGTATCCAACTATAAAGTAATTTTCATTCTTTTGCATGAGGTCTGTATTTATTTTAGTAAGTATAGTAAATGCTAACAATTGCAAAGGAGATGTTTTACGATGAAGATTACAAAGGTGAAACTATATGTGTATGATGTACATAAAATGAAGGAATTTTACTGCAATCATTTAGGATTTACATTAATAAAGAATACAAATAATTTTTTTGATATAGCTGTTGGCGAAAGTATTATCACTTTTGAAAAAATACCGTATTTGGTAAAAAAACAATATCATTTTGCGTTAAATATTCCATGTAATTTATTTAAACAAGCGAAAAGCTGGGTAAAAGAATATGCAGAATTATTATTTTCGGAGGGACAGGATGAAGTATATTTTGATACATTAAAGGCTCATTCTTGTTATTTTTATGATCCAGAAGGAAATATTATTGAGCTCATTTCAAGACAGGAAGTAAATCCAAAACAGGATGTAGAGTCTTTTTCACCCGAGCATATATTAAATATTGCCGAAATGAATTTAACGACGGATGCTATTTATTCAGTAGCCGATAGTTTAAAAGAATACGGTATAACTCCAATGAATCATAAGGAAATTCACTCAAATGCTCTCACGTTTATGGGGAATTATGAGGATGGCGCAAATTTACTTTTAGGACCAAGTGAACGTGTTTGGTATTTTTCTAACAAAAAAGCAATTGTTAGTCCTATTAAGATAGAAATCAATAAAAACCTACAACTATGCATGACCGAAGATGGCGATTTTACCATTTCACAGCTTTAAAAACACCATCAGACCATTAAGTCTCCTTATAATTATCATTGAATAAAAAACATATTGTATATTTATTCGAAAAGTAATTAGGGGAATATTTACTATTCGCGATAGCAAAGAAATTAAGCGGGAGAAAAGCAGCTCATATAATCCCGATTGGTGAAAATTAATAATCGGTGAGGATGAAGAAAGCTCTCCTGAAGGTTTTATTTTGGAGTAGTTGAAAAAATGCTATTAATCAATCATAAGGAGTTAATTTTTTGAAAGCAAAAAGCATTAAGTTATATGAATTTGGAAGTCCACGAGAGGTTTTGAAGTTCGAAAATAAAACGATTCAACCTCCTCAAGAGCAGGAAATTCTTGTTCGAATGTTGACACGACCTATTAACCCTTCTGATTTAATACCAATATGGGGGAGTTATGCTCATCGAATTTCTTTACCAACTATTCCTGGCTATGAAGGGGTCGGTATTGTAGAGGGTGTAGGTCCATATTTTTCTCAAAATCTTATCGGAAAGCGTGTATTACCTTTACGAGGAGAAGGAACTTGGCAGGAGATTGTAAAAACAAGCGCAGAATTTGCAGTGCCTATTCCAGATTCTATAGATGATTTTACTGCAGCACAAATGTATATCAACCCAATGACAGCTTGGGTAACTTGTACGGATATATTACAATTGCAGCCAAATGATGTTTTATTAGTGAATGCTTGTGGGTCTGCAATTGGACATATATTTGCTCAACTAGCAAAATTGTTAGGTTTTCAACTAATCGCGGTAACGAGAAATAATAGACATACGGACGATTTAATTCAGCTTGGCGCTTCCTATGTAATAGATACTTCAAAAGCACCGCTCTATGAGACAGTAATGGAACTAACAAATGGTAGAGGTGCTGATGCTGCTATTGATTCTATTGGAGGGGCAGCAGGCAATGATCTTGCTTTCTGCCTGAAATCTGGAGGGGATTTTTTAGCTATTGGTCTTTTATCAGGTGTACAAGTGAATTGGCAGAAAATCGTTAAAGAGGCAAATGTAAAGGCAAATATGTTCCATTTGCGTCATTGGAATAAGCAAGTATCGGTAGAAAGATGGCAAGATACATTTCATCACTTAATCCATCTAGTTAATAGTGGTAAGTTAAAAATGATGGCGGTTGATTCTCATTATGATTTGTTAGACTTTAAAAACGCGATAACGGCCGTTGAATCGTCTAAAAATACTAAAGGAAAGATTTTTTTAACAAGTTATTAATATGAACGAAGGGTAATTTATTTTACCCTTCGTTTTTATAGTGTGTCTATGCAAGTGTGCTACTCTTAACTAACGCTTTTTTCTAAAATAAATCTGTTGATAAATATCGCAGACCAGTATCAGGTAGGATAACGACAATTCGTTTTCCTCTGTTCTCTGCACGTTTTGCAAGAGCTGTGGCGGCAAATAAAGCAGCACCTGATGAAGTACCTACTAATATACCATCTGATTTCGCAACTGCGCGTGCCGCCTCATAAGCTTGTGCAGTTTCTACCTCCAGTACTTCATCAATTATTTCTAAATGAACATTCGATGGTACACGAGCCTCGTCTGCATCGGAGAAGCGGTGAACACCTGTGATTTCAATGATATCTGGATTATCAACTGTTGCAATGGAATTAACAGCAGGCTCTACACCAATGATCTGGATATTTGGATTTTTAGATTTTAAGTATGCACCAGCACCACTTATCGTACCACCTGTGCCGATTGTTGCCACAAAGATATCAATTTGTCCGTCTGTATCCTCCCAAATTTCAGGACCAGTGGTTAACTTATGAACATTTGGATTGGCATCATTATCAAGCTGATTTAAAAACACAACATTTTCTTCTTGTTCAACGACCGTTTCTCGAAATACTTTAATCGTTTCAACAAAGTCACCCTCTGTTTCCTCAAAGGCAGCTACCATTTCTGGAACATCTGAAAAAGGGACAACCTCCGTGCCGTATGCATTTATAACTTTCGTACGCTCTTCACTAACTCCATCCTGCATGTGAATTCGAAGCTTATAGCCTTTTGTAGCTGCAATTGCTGCTAGACCAATACCAGTATTGCCACTTGTTGTTTCGATTATTGTTTTATCCTTTGTCAATACACCACGAGCTTCAGCATCCTCGATCATCGCTTTTGCAACACGATCTTTTACACTGTTAGCAGGATTTAAATATTCTAGCTTTACGATAATTTCGGCTTCTAGCTGTTGCTCTTTTATATACTGATTTAATGCTAATAGTGGTGTATGACCGATTAATTCTGTAATAGATTGTTTAATCTTATTCGTTACAATTTGACCCATCTCAATCAACCCCTTATCTTTTGCCTACTTAACAAACTTGTTTTGTGGGAATTGATGGAATCGTATCACGATAAATCCTTATAAGTAATAAAATTTCAGATAGAAAGATTGAATATAGTAATAGAAAAAAATAATTAATTAAAATTGCTAATACAACGTCCTTCTTTTATGAATAGGTAACATGTAAGTGCACTATATACATGTCATGATCTATCTATTCACAATGCAAGGACTGGATCATTCCATCTGTTCAAATTGTAAATATTTTCGCAGGAGAATGTCTTAGAAAGCCTAATGGATAGAAAGTAAACTGATAATTCGGAAAGTTGTAATAACTCCGAGAGTAGTTATTATTCACTTTCGTATGTATAATGGGAGTCTATGTTAGGTAATTATCTTTCAGAAATAGTAAAAATAATTGAACATAAATGAGGCTTAATTATGAGTAAAAAAAGGTTTAAAGATTATGAATTAAGTAATGAAATAATAATGGCACTGGATAGCTTAGGATATGAACAACCAACAGAAGTTCAGAGTAAGGTCATTCCGTTAGCATTAGCAAAAACAGATCTTGTTGTAAAATCACAAACAGGTAGTGGAAAAACTGCATCTTACGGGATTCCAATTTGCGAAGCCATTGATTGGCTAGAAAACAAACCGCAAGCCTTAGTGTTAACTCCGACAAGGGAGCTTGCTGTTCAAGTAAAAGAGGATTTTACGAATATTGGCAGACTGAAGCGCATTAAAGCAACAGCGGTTTATGGAAAACAGCCGATTGCCATTCAAAAAACAGAGCTAAAGCAAAAAACACATGTTGTTGTTGGTACGCCGGGACGCATGTTAGATCATATTGAAAGAGGCACGCTTGTCTTAGACAAAATACGTTATCTTGTCATTGATGAGGCGGACGAAATGTTGAATATGGGGTTCATAGAACAAGTCGAAGCCATTATTAAACAAGTGCCTCAAAATCGTGTGACGATGTTATTTTCAGCTACGTTGCCAGAGAAGGTAAAAGACTTAGCTCTTAAATATATGAAAACACCTACTGATGTAGAAATTCAAGCTACGGGATTAACAACAGATAAAATTGATCATTCCCTTTACGTAGTGGATGAAGAACTAAAACTATCCCTGCTGCGCAAAGTTACGATTGTTGAAAATCCAGATAGCTGTATCATTTTTTGCCGCACAAAGGATAGAGTCGATACGTTATGTGAGCAGTTAATCAATTTCGGATATAGCTGTGATAAAATTCATGGCGGTATGATACAGGATGTACGACTTGAAGTGATGAATGATTTTAAAAGAGGCGATTTTAGATATTTAGTTGCCACAGACGTAGCGGCTCGAGGGATTGATATTGATAATATCACACATGTCATTAACTATGATCTGCCATTAGAAAAAGAAAGTTACGTCCATCGTACGGGAAGAACTGGACGAGCAGGTTTAAAAGGGAAAGCAATTACGCTTGTAACGCCGTTTGAAGATCGTTTTTTAAGTGAAATTGAAGACTATATTGGTTTTAAAATTCCAAATAAAGTAGTGCCAACTGAAGAAGATGCTTTAAAAAAGAAAGCAGCTTTTGAAGCGAAAATGGATATTGAACCAACCCTGAAAAAGGCGAAAAGTGAAAAGCTGAACGAGCAAATCATGAAGCTATATTTTAATGGTGGTAAGAAAAAGAAGCTAAGAGCTGTAGATTTCGTCGGGACGATTGCCAAAATCGATGGTGTAACAGTCGAGGATATAGGCATTATTACCATTACAGATGCTTTTACTTATGTAGAAATATTAAATGATAAAGGCCCGATTGTTTTAAAAAACATGAAGAAAACAACAATCAAAGGTAAGTTATTGAAAGTATATGAAGCCAATAAGTAGTAAGCGGTAAGCTTTGATAGAGTTGAGGGTCAAGTGGAAAAGGTGCTTGCATTTATATTGAAGTTAGTATAAAAAACAGCCAGTTCGCGGTATTTCACCGGGGACTGGCTGTTTATTTTGTTGAATATTAATTGGACGCAGAATCTCGAAGTATATACTTTTTACAACAAGCACTTAAATCCAATTTAACCCAATTGATGTAAAATTTTATGTTTTTTTAAAAAATCATCTTGAAAATGGCTCTACACCAAAATCTGTTCTTGAATCAGTATATATTGATAAAAAAACATGGAACGGAGGGCGGCGACTTCAGCGGGAAAAGCGTGAGAGCTGAGATCAACTGATGATGAAATCAGGGCAACACGCATATTCTTACGATTTTTGATTATTCGATAAAGAGACAACCGACAGTAAAATTCAACTTTCGTTAGACATGATGAACCAACTGCCACTATTAAAACAGCCGACGTATTTATTGTGCGATAGCTGATATACATCACGTACGATCATTGAAGCCGCACTCTCAAAAGGCACGCATGTCATCGGCGCACTCAAAACGAACCGTATTTTGTATCCACAAGGCATCTGTATTCAAGCCAAACAATTCGCAACGCATATCAAAAAAGATGACACCGATCTCGTGACGATTGGTGGGAAAGTGTATCGCTATGAAGGTGCCTTAAATGATATTGAATACGGTGTCGTACTTCTATGTTGGCATCAAGCGGCATCGATGCTTTCGCACAAAAAAATCTGCATGCCTAAGCACAAAGCCGATTCCGGACGCAATTATGCCGAGACATAATTGATCAAGTTATTAATATGAACGAAGGGTAATTTATTTTACCCTTCGTTTTTTTTTGGGTGTCTAATTCTAATGCGCTTTTCTTCGGCGCGCTTGTTTCTAAAATAAATCTGTTGATAAATATCGTAGACCAGTATCGGGTAGGATAACGACAATCCGTTTCCCTTTGTTCTCTGGGCGTTTTGCAAGGGTTGTGGCAGCAAATAAAGCAGCGCCTGATGATGTACCTACTAATAGACCATCTGATTTCGCAACTGCACGTGCAGCCTCATAAGCTTGTGCAGTTTCCACCTCGAGTACTTCATCAATTATTTCTAAATGAACATTCGATGGCACACGAGCCTCGTCAGCATCAGAGAAGCGGTGAACACCTGTGATTTCAATAATATCTGGATTTTCAACTGTTGCAATGGAATTAACAGCAGGCTCTACACCAATGATCTGGATATCTGAATTTTTAGATTTTAAGTATGCACCAGCACCACTTATCGTACCACCTGTACCAATCGCCGCCACAAAAATATCAATTTGTCCGTCTGTATCCTCCAAGACTTCAGGACCAGTTGTTAACTTATGAATATTTGGGTTGGCATCATTATCAAGTTGATTTAAAAATACAACATTTTCTTCATGTTCAACGACTGTTTCTCGAAATACTTTAATCGTTTCAACAAAGTCACCATCTGTTTCCTCAAAGGCAGCTACCATTTCTGGGACATCTGAAAAAGGTACAACCTCCGTTCCGTATGCCTTAACTACCTTTGTACGCTCTTCGCTTACACCATCCTGCATGTAAATTCGAAGCTTATAGCCTTTTGCAGCTGCAATTGCTGCTAGTCCTATACCAGTATTGCCACTTGTTGTTTCGATTATCGTTTTATCCTTTGTCAATACACCACGAGCTTCAGCATCCTCAATCATCGCTTTAGCAACACGATCCTTCACACTATTAGCAGGATTAAAATACTCTAGCTTTACAATAATTTCGGTTTCTAGCTGTTGCTCTTTTACATACTGATTTAATGCTAAAAGTGGTGTATGACCGATTAATTCTGTAATAGATTGTTTAATCTTATTAGTGACAATTTGACCCATCCCAATCAACCCCTTTAATTTAGCCTACTTAACAAACTTGTTTTGTAGGAATTGATGGAATCGTATCATGATAAATCCTTATAAGCAATAAAATTCCTGATAGAAAGATTGAATGTAGCGATAGAAAAAAATAATTAATCCAATCTACAAATTAATTTTTCCTTGGTGTAGTAATAGGAGAAATATGGATTTTATTATTGACAATGCTTCTATTCGAAAGTGAGTAGCCTGAAACAAAAATTGATGTCTTCTTAGCGATAAATTCTAACTAACCCTTTTTAATCCAAATAAACTAAAAGAGATCCTAAAGTAATCTTTAAAGTGCATGAATATAAGTATATTTGGAGGAATTTACTTTAAATTTGCTAATTAATGATATTTTGGAATAATATTTGTTAAAATGTAAGCCTTGTATATAAGTTGGTTAGAGTGGAAACTGGGTGACTACTTGAGACTAGCGTTAAAAATGAGCTATTAAATTAGCTTGATGTTGTTTGGGAGATGAAAGAATGAAAGAAACAATTTCTTCAGTTTGTATAACAGCTGAAACAAAAATTAACATGATGAAGCAAAAGCCTGTTAATTATTTATTGTTAGCTATTTTTGGCGGACTTTTTATCGGATTTGGAATTTTGCTCATCACTACTATTGGAGGCTTATTAAGTCCAGCTGGCGTACCGAGTATGAAGATCGTACAAGGATTAGCATTTGGTGTGGCACTTAGTATGGTCATGATGGCTGGGGCCAATTTATTTACCGGTGATAATCTAGTGTTAACGGTTAGTACACTATCAAAAAAATCATCACCATTAGAGATGTTGAGCATTTGGACATTTAGTTACATAGGAAACTTCTTTGGTTCTCTTTTAGCAGCAGCATTATTTTTTTACTCGGGGCTAGCAAGTGGAGACATAGCAGCTTACATTGAAAAATTGGCTACAGCTAAGATGAGTGGTAGCTTCGTTGAACTTTTATGTCGAGGTATTTTATGTAATTTGCTTGTATGCTTAGCCGTATGGTGTACCTATAAATTAAAAACAGAGACTGGGAAATTAGTGATGATTTTCTGCTGTATTTTCCCTTTTGTCACAATTGGATTTGAGCATTGTATAGCAAATATGACATTGTTTTCCCTTGCTCTTTTAGTACCTCATGGTGAACTCGTATCGTTTGCTGGAGCCATTTCAAATTTAATACCTGTAACACTAGGTAATATTATCGGGGGAGCTGTTATTGGTTTTGTCTATTGGGTAAATGGTAGAGACTAATAATTCACTGGATATTGCTATTGCAGTCAGTATTATTTCCTCGGTTGGAAGTAATGGCAATTTGAAAAGTGATTGTAAGGTCTCCTGCAATTAAATTAACGGATGAATACTTGACAAACTTCATTTATTAATATTTTGACTTTGGAATAAACGATAGATAGAATGACAGGTAGAGTTGCTAGTGTAACTCTACCTTTTTTATTTATGTCAATGTAATTAATGCTGTGAAATTAATAGATTATGTAATGAATATAAAAGAGAGCGGAGGAATTCAAAAATGGAACAAGAAGTAAACCAACATACGATCCTTCAAGCAATTTTAGAGCTTTCGAAGCAGATGCAAGACATGAAATCAGATCTTCAGCAACAGATTGAAGCGGTCGAAAAGAGATTAGATGAAAAAATTGAAGAAGTGGAAACAAGATTAGAAAAAGTTGAACAAAATTTAAGTCGAAAAATTGATCTTGTAGATGCAAAATTTGAAATATTATCACTGGATTTATTAACGACAAAAGCTGAAGTATCAATGTTAAAACAGGTAAGATAGTAGCAAGTATACCTTGGCATAATTGTAGCTGTCGCTTTGCTTTCGCTACAGAAAACATTTGCCGCTGTCGCTTCGCTTTCGCGCAGATAAACAATGCTTCCAGGCTTGGCTGTGCTAGCACAAAGACTAACTATGCCCACATTCAACCCACCACATAACTTCCTAAATTGGCTTACCGTATCCCTTAAGGTTACGGTATTTTTTTGTTATAATAAATGTAACGAAGGAGTGAAAACATTGTTAAAAACTGAGGTATTTGAACAATTAAAACAGGCAATGAGAGAAAAGGATGTATTAGCAAAAGGCGTATTATCACTTTTGAAATCTGCCCTAGACTTAGCTGAAAAAGAAAAGGGAGAAGCTTTATCATCAGAAGAGGAAATGGCTATTATAAATCGTGAAGTCAAGCAAACAAATCAGGCGTTAGAAGGTGCTCAAAATGCAGGGCGAGCTGACTTAATAGAAAAAGAGGAAGCGAAATTAGCACTTCTCAAAACATTTTTACCGAAGCAATTAACGGAAGAAGAAATTGCAGAAAAACTTGTGGCAGCTGGCGTTGTAAAAGGGATGAACATGGGGGAAGCAATGAAAATTGCAAAACCTTTGTTAACTGGTCAGGCTGAAGGCGCTGTTATTTCAAAAGTTGTGAAGGGTCTCATTTAATGTCGTTAGAAACAACCTCCTACTCTGAAGTAGTAAGAGGTTGTTTTTTAAGCTCCTGCATTTTTTGTTCCACACTAGTATCTCTATTTGCCAAAAAATGAAAATACCTATATACTAGTTATTAACCACTGGTCAATAAGGAGGATAATATGTCGCCACGTAAGCCGTCAACAAAAGATTTGACGAAAGAAATGATTATAAATGAGGCTCATAAGCAATTTATCACGAAGGATTTTCACCAAGTATCAATGCGTAGTATTGCTAAAGAGCTCGGTTGTAGTCATGGGGCTATTTACTATCATTTTAAAAATAAAGCAGAAATATTTTATGCGATATTAAGTGACTATTTTTCTGAACTAAATAATACTTTAGATGAAAATATGAACGGTCCCGAAGATCATAACACTAAACTACTGAATGTTTTTGTAGGCTATATGGCGTTTGGTTTAAATCATCAAAGCCAGTATGAATTAATGTTTATCATGAGGGATAGTGAAATTGATGGGCTTTCGCAAGAGGCAGCGAACCTTAGTTATGCAAAATTTTCACAAGCTGTACAGTCCTTATCAATGACAGAACTGCTGATTTCAGATATACATTCTACATTCATTGCTCTTCATGGATTTGTTACTCATTATCGTCATTATGTAAAAAATTATGAGGAAGCGAAAGAAGCAGTGGATATACATGCAAAATATCTAGTCAAGGCTTTAACACATATAGAAAGTAGCTCTAGTTAAAAAATCTAGAGCTTTCTTTTAATAGTTATTTGACCGGTGGTTAATTAATGAGGGGAGGAATAAAGTTTGCAAACAGCATTAGTTATTGGGGCATCTGGTGGTATGGGGTATGCACTAGTAAATGAACTAGTAAGTCGAAATTTGCAGGTGAAGGCATTTGCTAGAAATAAAGAAAAGTTAGTTGCACTTTTTCAGTATCACAAAAATGTAGAAATTATTTCGGGTGATGCATTTAATGAACAGGATTTGATGAAAGCTTCAAACGATGTGGATATTATTTTTCATGCTATTAGTTTTCCGTATCAAGATTGGGAAAAGCTTCATATGAGATGCTTAGATATGGTGATTAAAATAGCCGAGAGGCGAGGAGCAAAGGTAGCACTTGTAGATAATATTTATGCATATGGAAGACAATCGACAATCCCTGTAATAGAGCAAGCTAGAAAGGAACCACAGACGAAAAAAGGGAAAATTCGTTTAATGATGGAAAATAAATTAAAAAACAGTAATGTACCCTCGTTAATTGTACATTTCCCGGATTTATATGGACCAAATGCAGAGAATACAATACTTTATGAAACGTTAAAAAATGTAGCACAAGGTAAAAAAGCTAATTTTGTAGGAAATATGCAGGTAAAAAGGGAATTCCTTTATACAGTTGATGGTGCAAAAGCTATGGTTGAGCTTGCTTTACAGATTTTCCGAACGGGAAAGCCCAATCCTTCAGGTGTGGGATGTGAGTGAGGTCGGATACGGAGTGCTACTAAAAAACTGAAAGGTTTGTGGTACTTCAAGTATCCGAAAATTCCGCACTTTTTTGTATGTTGCATTTATAAATAAAGCTGATACATTTAAGTTGAGAGAGGAATTTCCTCATCTTCAACATTTGCCAAGCCAATGAACACATTCCTATTTTGTATCTACCGCAGGAAACGTATCGAGTGAAATCATCAAGCATTATGTGGAA
>NZ_JBFTHS010000078.1:0-15321 GCF_056394365.1 Lysinibacillus sp. 10T31 | reverse complement strand
ATATACATCCCCATCAATTAAGACATAGTTACGCTACACATCTATTAAACAATGGCGCACCCATTGAAGTAATTCAAAGTTTAATGGGGCATGAAAAATGTGAAACTACTCGGATTTATGCACAACTAAGTGGAAAGCATAGGAAGGAATTTTATCAGAAATATTTTTAGTTTACTTAAAACAGAGAAACACCATATTAAATGTTTCTCTGTTCAATTAATGCCCCCGTTTGTTTAAGTACATTTATTCACAAACTTAAATCTAAAAAAGCTTAGGCGTACATGAATGTAATTACCACTTATTATTATTATAATTTTTTCTATAAATGTAGTCTTCATTTTTAAATTTTAACCAATTACTAATAGAATTAATAATCACTATAAAAATCCCTAATAAAACAAACGCCACACTGTAATGACCTATGAAAAATAAAACAAACGCCGCAACCAATAGTAATATCATGATAACAATTACCGAGATGTGTAATTTCCCCTTCTTCTTATCATTCATATGTTCAACCTCCTATTAAATCGCCAATATTTTTCCGTGTCTTTTAATATGTTTAATACGGTTTATTATACCATATTACCATAATTTACAAAATTTTCTAATATGAACCTTATTCAACTGAATTGCCTCGTTATTTTAAGTGCATTTATTCACAAACTTATACTTCTTGTTTCATTTTTGAGGGTGTTAGAGATATACGAAGTTCTACAAATTGACTGTATTTTTTAGTTTAAGAACCTTTTTATACTTTATATAGCAAGCTATTCTCCAAGGAATTAAATAGCAAATAACAAGTAAGAAAATTAGCATATTGAGTGTACCTGGTTCGATAGTAGAAATATGTTGTCGAAAATAATAACGTAAAGCAATCATAATGGCGAAAGTAATTATAAAAGCAGAACTTTTCTTAGCATAAATTAAACCATCATTTCGTATTTCATAATCTGACCATAAAATAAGAGGAATAGAAAAACCCACGCCTAAAAAAATAGCTATAGATAATTGAAGGTATGTGACATGCCCAGAAGCGTTTAGAAAAAATGAAAATCCTGGTGTTAAAAATAGAAGAGGAAGAATTAATCGCACTCCTCTGCCTTTGGTTGGTTTGTACATAGAACGGATTCTACGAACTAAAATGAACAATCCAATAATTAGAAACATAGAAGTAGCTGGTATTGCAGTTTGCATAAAAACCTCCCTTAATTATGTTTTAATAAATCTATTATTGCATAAATTTCAACTAAAACCATGTTTTTCCTTATACTAAAAGCAACAATCTTTTAGAAAATAGTTTAAAAACTACATGCTCGTTCAAAATCGGATAGCATTAAAAAAGAATCATTGGAATTGGCCACGATCTACAATGCTTCAACGAATGATGAATTGAAGATTTTAAGGAGATGAAAGACTAAAAGTAGAAGCGCACTAACAGCAGCACTAAATCGGTAGTTGTTAAATAACTACCTTCCCATTTCAAAGCTCGGTCATCACCATAAGGACCTGATGTAGGATAAAAAATCCATATATCCGTAGATATTATTTTTCCTCCACTAACAAAGGGCACAGCTACATCTTCTTGTACCTGTCGTTGAAAGATGAAATATAACAGGACACAGAAGTTGAATCTATCGACGTTAAATAACTCTATTCCTTTGCATATTGAGGCCGTTAGTTGAAGAACGACTATCTTTTAAAAACAGCAGAAAATCGGCATTTGTATGATTTCCCGTTATTCCCCTTTCCTCACTGTTACACGAATTATTTATCTTAGTTGAAGTACTACCATCCTCACGTCTCAAAAAATCAGGGGAGTTCGATTCGAATCAGACAAGTAGCTTCTTCATGAAACTTTTGTTTGTGTAGAAAATGTGTAGAAACTTTTCATTTTCTATCATCTTCTAGCGCCTTCTCAAAAAAGAAAAAGTGCCTCAAACCCTCTATTCTAAAGGATTTAAGGCGCTTTTTAGTTGGTTCAAACTTGTTGTATCTGAACCTTGATACTTCCCAGGAGGGATTCGCCCCCCCCCAACAGACGGCTTAGAATTCCGTTGCTCTACCCATCTGAATTACTGCTGATACGTTTATACAAAAATACTCATCGAATGTAAATCCTATGGTCGTCCGATATCCGCTGATCCCAAGGAGTTGCCCTTCCTCTTATGAGTGGCTTATGTAGATCACCGTACTCCTTATAATGCATTACCACACCTTCTTTCTTTGTTCTTGTATTTCTCGGGAAATAATAAGATTATTCTTACATTTTATACACTGGATTTATTTTACTATTTATAGTGTCATATTTATAGTTTCTGCTGCATATATAATACTTGAAAAACATTTTAATGAAGCATTGTGGCACTTGGGATTGAGGAAGATAGACAAAAAAATAATAAACATGGAGGTAATAAAGATGGATCAAAACAAAACTAACGAATCAAAAGAATTATTAAATGCCATTAACCCTTCCAGTTTAGGAGAATTTCCCCTCTCACCAATTAGTGGTTTATATGCATGGAGCGAACAGCAAATCAGCGAGGAACTTCGCCTCGACGTAGACGGACTCTACCCACAAATGGTAGCAAGCGGAACTATTATTTCTAACCTGTCTTCTACTATTCATTGGATTGCAAAGTTAACGGCGAGTGGTCCAAATACTTGGACAGGCAATATTCGAAACAAATACCTAGACGAAATACAATCATTCCCTTATACAAATGTAAAAATACAGGTAACACTCGGTTCATTGCCTGAACAGCATACGGCCGAAGTCGTGTTTCTTATAGGAGGAGAGACAGACAGAACTAGAACCTTCCAATTTCAATCTCCTTACTTCCACCCTGTGGAATTTGAATTTGATGCAGAAGAAGGTACAACGCCAGTTACAACCTATCAAACTCACGCTCATCCAGACAAGCCTACATCTTTGCCGGATGAAACTCTATCAATCTCAGAGGTTTTTAAACGAACTGGGTTTGATGTAAAAATATCAGAAGGTAATAATATTGTTTCCAAAGACTATACAGGGACTGATAAAAAGTGGAACACTCAAGAGATGCATGATGCCATGCAAGTATATTGGTCACACTTTGATAATAAGCCCCAATGGTCCATGTGGACATTCTTTGCAAATTCGGAAGCTGAAGAAGGCCATGGTCTGGGCGGTATTATGTTTGATAGCATAGGTCCGAATCATCGTCAAGGGACAGCCATTTTTAATAATTCATTTATTTCGGATCCACCTAAAGGTGACCCTTCCCCAGATGCTTGGGTACAGCGATATCGTTTTTGGTGTGCATGCCATGAGATGGGACATGCTTTCAATCTCCTGCACTCTTGGCAAAAACACCTAGGTCATCCTTGGGAACCGTTGGAGCGCCCTCTTACCCCAGAACCAAAGGCTCTAAGCTTTATGAATTATCCTTACAAATATGATAGCAACAATCAAGAGTTCTTTAAAAACTTTGAGTATCGTTTTAGTGATCAAGAACTTTTGTTTATGCGACACGCACCTGAACGCTTCGTACAAATGGGTAATGCTGATTGGGCTGTTGATCATGGGTTTGAACAACCAATCATTTCTACACACCCTTCTTTTAATCTTGAATTAAGAGTTAACCGTAAAACACCTATATTCCAATGGTTAGAACCTACAGTTATTGAAATCAAGCTAACTAATACTTCAAATCAACCTCAGTTAATTAATAAACATATTTTGTCCGATTTAGATGAAATGTCTGTCATTGTTAAAAAAGATGGGAAACAAGGGCGTCGGTTACTACCTTATGTTCAATATTTAAGGAACCTAGAGAACAAGGTAATTAAGCCTGGAGAATCACTGTATGAAACCATTTTCGCTTCCGTAGGAAAAAATGGCTGGTTAATTGATGATCCAGGATTCTATAACATTCAAGTTGCCCTTCAAATAAACGGCAATAACATCGTATCTAACAACTTAAGGCTACGAGTTTTACCACCTACCGGGTACGATCAGGAATTCCTTGCTCAAGACTTTTTCTCTGAAGAAGTCGGCCGTATTCTTGCATTTGACGGCAGTCGTTTTTTTGAAAAAGGAAACGATATCCTTCGTGAAGTAACCGAAAAACTTAGTGACCATGCTGTTGCTCTTCACGCTCATATCGCTCTTGCTAAACCATTGGCATTCGATTATCAATTCCTTGACTTCAAAGAAGACTCAGATACAAGGGGTAAAATCAAAATAATACCTGCCCAACCAGATGAGGCACGTAAGCAGTTTACGTCTGCTTTAACTAAGCACAACCAAATTGCTGCTAAGACACTTTCTAATATTGATTATCATGAATATATGGAAACATACAGTGAATTTCTAAGTAACCAAGAAGAAAATAAGGAAGCAGCAGAGGTACAAAATGTCCTTTATCAAACGCTGTCTGAACGGAATGTTCTAGACAGTGTATTACAAAAAATCAAAAATCGCCGTGAAAACTATGAACAAAAGGAAAATGAACATTTTACAAATATATAAAATTTCTACCTAAATAAGCAGCTTTCAATCTAAATACAAATAGAAAACCGTCATTTCGAAAAAAGATTGATCGAAATGACGGTTTTTTGCTTGATTTTAAAGTTGGATTATTTCTTATTGAACTAAAATTAGTTTCTTTCTATTTATGTTCATCCCAAAAATCCTTACTAAAACTCGTATTTGCTTGATATTTCCCTACTGGTTTGGCAATATCTGACCCCCGTAAAATTGTTCCTTTTCCAAACTTTTGCTCGATTTGATCAACAAGTTTAATGATTGGTTCATCTTTTACATGCTCTTCAAAGTTAAATAACGTTAGCTGCTGTGTCGTTTCTTTAATATCACTGACATTCGATACGGTAACCCCCAGTAATCGTACAGGTTCCTCATCCCAATGCTTATTAAATAGATACCAGGCATGCTCAACTATATCCTCTTTTGAATGAATCGCGTTATTGATGGACTTACTCCGTGTACATGTTTCCCAATCAGCTGAACGGATCATGATACTTACAGTTACTCCAGCAAGTTTCTTGGCCTTTAATCTGTCTCCTACTTTTTCAGAAAGTGTTGCTATTACTTTATATAGTTCATCTCTATCTGTCGTATCATGAGAAAGCGTTGTTGAATTCCCTACACTTTTAGTATCGTATATTGCTTCTGGATCAACAGGTCTGTCATCTTCACCATTTGCCTTTTGCTTCATACGTTGACCATTAATGCCAAAGTTTTGCTTTAATACATATTCATCAGCTACAGCTAGTTCTCCAATTGTTCGGATACCTAAATTCCCCAATTTCTCCGCTGTACTTTTGCCAACCCCATGCATCTCAATTACATTCATCGGCCACAATATTGTTGGAACATCACGCTTTCGGAGTACTGTAATACCCATTGGCTTTTTCATATCACTTGCCATTTTCGCCAAAAATTTATTCGGTGCAATGCCGATTGAACAAGGGAGTTGAAGTTCGTTCCAGATTCTATCTTGCATATTTTGTACGTGTTGCAGTACATTTTGGCCTTCTACTATAGGAAGTTGCAAATATCCTTCATCGATTGAAACTGGTTGGAGAATTTCACTATACTCTTTTAACAAATTAAAAAATGACTTGGACGCTGCTCTATACCGTTCGAAATTAGGAGGAAGTACAATTAGCTCTGGGCACTTTCGCCGCGCCTCTCCGACATTCATAGTTGTATAAACACCGCTTGCTCTTGCTTCGTAGCTACACGTAATAATAATACCTCTACGCTCTTTAGGGTTACCTGCGATGGCTACTGGTTTCCCTTTTAATGAGGCATCATAAATTTGTTCAACAGAGGCATAAAAGCAATTAAGGTCAATATGTAAAATGATTCTTCCCTTATTCATATTCTATCCCCTCATTTACTTTGGCTTACCCTTTAGACTAGGTCATGCGCCTGCTCATTGACGCATAAAAACTTTCATTTCTACGTCCTTTATGCGCTATTGTATCGCCACTTTTCTTTACATACCTTTATTATAAGCCTTTCTTCTTTTAATCAACAAATGTATAATCACCATCACTTTCAAGTAAATCCTTCAAAATGATGAGTGCTTGTTCAAGCTGATTTTCAGGTGCAGTGATGGCCAAACGAACTGCATTAACTAGCTTCGCATTTCCTACGGCAAAACGTTCAGCTGCATACACTTGCACACCAGCTTTTGCTGCTAGCAATTCAAACTGAACACTGGTGAATTTTTCAGGAAGTATAAGCCATCTGAAAATGCATTCTTCATCTCCTAAAATGTTATAGTCCCCCAAATATTGATTAACAAGGGCGTTTTGTTGCTTTGCATACAACCGGTGCTTCTCTAAAATTGTTTGTGCAACGCCATCATGAATCATCCTTGCTGTAAGCTCCACCATCATTAGAGAGACTGAAATATTTATATTATACAGTGTTTCCATTATTTTTTTTCGTAGAGCTGGCGGTGTCACTATATAAGATAGTCGCAAGCCAGGTGAAATGGTTTTTGATACACTGGCAATATAAATGACCTTTTCAGGAGCATAGGACGCTATTGGTGCAAGTGGCTTCTCCTTAAGAAAACTATAAATCGCATCCTCAATAACGATTAAACCTTTCTGCCTCGCAACCTCCGCAATCATTTTTCTTGTTTCCATCGACATTGTATGGGTAGTTGGATTATGAAAATCAGGAATAACATAAAGACCTTTTATATGCTCATTTTTACAAGCGTATAATAACCCTTCTCTTGTCATTTCACCGTTTCGTTGTTGGATTGCTACTAGTTGGATACCTAGCATAGTTGCTGCTGTTTTAATACCTGCATAGGTAATGGGATCTGTACCAATTCGATCACCTGGTTGAAACAATGCAGCTAACGTTCCAACAATGGCATTTTGTCCCCCCGCTCCAAGCAATACAGGTTGATCCGTTTGAAAGTTGACCTTTTCCAAAAGCTTCATTGCTGCCTCGGTTTGCCACGCATTTCCTTCAGGTCGTCCATATTGAAATAATTTGCTAAAATTAGGGTCATTCATCATCTTTTTCATATAACGTGTAATATCTTCATTAGCATGATTTTCTGGGATTACAGAACCCATTTCGATCATCTGAGAAGAATTACTTGTCGGTAATAACATTTTATTTGTCGCTGCATCAGATGAAACGAATGTACCATTACCGATAGAAGCATAAATAAGTCCCTTTTGGCCACAAAGTTTAAAAGCTCTTGTGACCGTGCTTAAATTAACATCTAAAAAATCAGCTAACTCACGCTGAGGAGGTAGCTTGGTGCCTGGCGATAACTTTCCATCTTTGATATCTTGTTCCAGCTGTTCAGCTATTGCTATATATAATGGAGCCGGACTTTTACTAATGTCCGGCTTCCAACTCATTGGATATTCTTCAAACGAATTAACTGGCATATTCTAAGCTAAGCTCCTTCTCTCTAATTTTTTGCATACAATATTTAATTGTCTTGCATACAATGATAATATTGTATGCATATGATGGCAATGATATAATTTTTAAAAAATCAGAAAAAAGGAATGAAAAATTATGCAATTTTCAGAAAAGATATTAAATACCCCGTCCTCATTCATCCGAAATATATTGAAAGTAACTGATTCAGAGGATGTCATTTCTTTCGCAGGTGGACTTCCGAACCCAATTTCTTTCCCAATCGAAGCGTTAAAGGCATCTGCGAATCACTCCATTACAGAAAATGGTAGTCGTCTATTCCAATACTCTTCTACACAAGGATATGCGCCTTTACGTGAGTACATTGCTGCAAAATACCAACGTGCGCATGGACTAGATATACATGCTGATGATGTATTTATTACAACAGGATCACAGCAAGCTCTTGAATTAATAGGGAAAGTACTTATTAATAAGGGTGATGGTATTGTTATCGAGGAGCCTGGTTACTTAGGTGCTATTCAAGCCTTCACATTAAGTGAGCCAACGTTCTATGGTGTAACACTCGAAAACGATGGACTAAACTTAGAAGAGTTAGAGAATGCACTACAACAACCAAATGTAAAATTCGTTTATACAGTTCCAAATTTCCAAAACCCAACAGGTCTTACGTATTCTAAAGAAAAACGTCAGCAAATTTGCGAAATCATGGCAAAATATGATGTAGCGTTAATCGAGGATGATCCTTATGGAGAATTGCGCTTCCAAGGTGAGCCATTACCATACATCGGTGCTGGTAAATTAGAAAATAGTATTTTACTAGGTTCTTTCTCTAAAACTGTTACACCAGGAATGCGTCTTGGCTTTATCATTACAAAGAATAAAGAATTAATGCAACATATCGAAACAGCGAAGCAAGCAACTGACTTACACACAAATATTTTCTCTCAATATGTCATTTATGATTATCTAGCAAACAATGACTATATGGAGCACGTTCAGAAAATTATAGCGTTATATAAAAATCAAGCAGATGCCATGCTAAATGCAATTGAGGAGTTTTTCCCAGCACATGTGGACTACACACGACCAGAAGGTGGAATGTTCATTTGGGCAACAATGAACAACGGAGCTTCGGCAATAGATGTCTTCCAAAAAGCGATGGACCAAAAAGTAGCCTTCGTACCAGGTGACCCATTCTACACATCTAAAACTGGTGTTAATACAATGCGCCTAAATTATACGAATGCAACACCTGAAGTCATCCGCGAGGGTATTAAACGCTTAGGTAGCATTTTATAAAGTGAAACTTTAATCAGTGGAGGGGTTTTTCCCCACTTTTTATTAGTCTTCACCACTCAGACTTTTAAGGGCAGTTAATCTCCCTCTGAATAACTTTGCTAAGTTTCGAGGTGGAGTCTTGTACCTAACGCATTGCTTTCGGTACAGCTACTTACTGCCCGTAAATGCGGGATAAAGAGAACAGAAAACCGTATGAGCACATTTCATGCCATACGGTTTTTCCGTTTACAAATTTAGTTTGGATAATAGATAGTCATACTTAATCGTGTTAACGTTTCGCCAGGATTCATGTAGATGTGTGAACGATCTGCTTTAAATCTAATGGAGTCACCACTCTTTAATTTGAATTCATCTTCATTAACACAAATCACTAGTTCACCATCAAAAACAGTGATAAACTCCTCGGTTCCATCTTTATGAGCTTCCGCGCTTAATTTCCCTTCCCTTTCAATCTCCACTGTGTATATTTCAAAGCGGCTATCCTCTTGAAAAGGAAAATTTGGGTATACCCTATACCTTCCATGATCCTCAGAAAGTATTTGAATATCTTCTCTACATATAACCTCGGTATCAGGCTGTGGATTATTAATTAGAGTAGTAAAAGATACCTTTAGCCCATTCGCTATTTTCCAAATAGTAGTAAGAGTTGGACTGGACTCTCCCCTTTCAATTTGTCCTATCATCGTTTTACTTACTCCGCACAATTGAGAAACTTTCTCCAAACTTAATTTTTCTTTCTCTCGAATCATTTTTAAATTTCTTGCAAAAATAAGATGAATTTCTTCCATAAAATATCCCCTCTTTGAAATGTACAATATAACGCCCATTATGTATAATAAAAAGACGGACGTTATGCTGTCTATTTCAGACATTATAACAAACAATTTCAAAGGGGGTCCACTAATGCCTTTATTTTCTTTTTTAGTGTTTGTAATAATTACCAGCTTTACCCCAGGTCCTAACAATATCATGGCAATGGCATTTGCAAACGAACATGGATTAGCGAGAACATTTCAATTTTGTTTAGGGGTTGGGGTTGGCTTTTTAACGATTACGGGCTTGAGTAGTTTATTTAATAGGGTCCTTACAAATATTATGCCAATAGTCGAATTTCCTTTGACCATTTTTGGTGTAGGCTATATGTTATATTTAGCTATAAAAATACTAACGAGCAAAGAGAATGATGCTGAGAAAGAAGAGGAAAACAAACGAAATTTATTTTTAGTAGGCGTCTTATTACAATTCGTAAATCCTAAAGGTATTTTGTTTGGCATTACAGTAGTAGCAACCTATATTCTCCCCTATTATTCTTCCTATGTCAGCTACTTGCTTTTTTCTTTATTTTTAGGAACCGTCGGTATAATGAGTACATTCAGTTGGGCCCTTTTTGGTTCAGCTTTTCAAAAAATTTTACTACAATATCGTCAATCGTTTAATATCGTGATGGCTCTTTTATTAGTATACAGTGCAATTTCAATTCTCGTTCATTAATAGGATACTTAGCAAAACATAAAAAGCACCCCTCTACATACGCTATAGCGTCGAAAAGGGGTGCTTCGTTCAAATCTGAAATTATTTTGTATATGTTAAAACTGCATGTTTCTTGAATTTAACTAAAGCTTGTGTTGCCTCATCCTTGTTTGTATACTCAAAAATTCGAACGTCCTTTTTATCAAATACTGTAATAACCCACATAATAAAATCTCCCTTCCAATTTGTTTTTGTAATATAACAACCACCAAAAAATGTGATACTTTTTATAAACTGTTTTATAACAACTTCTTGCTTGATTCTTATTTTACGCTATTTTTTTAAAAAATAAAGTGCTATGTGAAGCCCTTCATAAACTGTTCATTTTCAAAACGCTTTCATTGAACAATTTGTGAAAACCCGATTTTTCAAGACATAAAAACAATTCTTTTCGTTTTAGCATTCGTCACTTTTTATCTCTTAGATGCCAATCATGGGTTTTCGACGGAACTGAGCAGTTGGTCATGCTACCTGAGCAGTTTTCTTGGTAACCCGAGCACTTTTCTTACTTACCTGAACGTTTCCTCGTTGAACCCGATCACTTTTCTTGCCTACCTGAGCGTTTGCCCGACGAACCCGAGCACTTTTCTTGCCTACCTGAGCGTTTCCCCCGACGAACCCGAGCACTTTAGCTCCCTACCTGAGCGTTTCCCCGTTGAACCCGAGCACTTTACCTACCTGACGTTTCTACGATTTTACCCGTCCAACAGAAAAAGCCGTATGTTCGCCTTTTCCACGACGCACATACGGCTTTCCAATTCCGATGATAATTAAGTAGTAGTAGTAGATTTTATTTCATAAAGATAAACTTGGGGTTACTTTATCCCCACTGATTATTAGTCTTCACCAATCGGGCATTAACGGGCAGTTCATTACCGCCCGTTAATGCGGGATAAGTTTTTATTTAGCAGAAAGCTGCTTCTTGCTTCTCTGATAATTCAATTTCAAAGCCTAAATCCTCAAGCATACGATAATCACTGTTTGCTTCTTGTCCTTCAGTTGTTAAATAATCCCCAACAAAGATACTGTTTGCTGCATATAAGCCTAGTGGCTGAAGTGACCCAAGATTGACTTCACGACCACCAGAAATACGAATTTCCTTTGTTGGATTAATAAAACGGAACAACGCTAAAACCTTTAAACAATAGCGTGGATTTAATTCCTTAGTTCCTTCTAGTTTCGTGCCATCAATCGCATTTAAGAAATTAACCGGAATGGAATCTGCATCTAATTGATGAAGTGCACGCGCAATATTCACAACATCCTCTTTTGTTTCCTTCATACCAATAATGGCACCTGAGCAGGGTGATATTCCATGTTTTTTCGCAATTTCAACCGTATTAACACGATCTTCATACGTATGGGACGTAGTAATATAGGAGTGATGTCGTTCAGATGTATTTAAGTTATGATTGTAACGATCCACCCCTGCCTCTTTTAATTGCTGTGCCTGTTCTTCTTTTAATAAGCCAAGACAGGCGCATACTTTTAAGCCATACTTCTCTTTAATTTCTGTAACAGCTTCACTTACAACATTGACATCCTTTCGTGTTGGCCCACGACCACTTGCCACGATGCAATAAGTGCCAATTTTATTGTCAAATGCTCTTTTTGCCCCTGCTAAAATTTCCTCTTTCGTAATGAATGGATACTTTTCAATCGGTGCTGTTGATTTAGATGACTGTGAACAATAACCACAATCCTCTGGACAATAACCGCTCTTAGCATTCATAATCATATTTAATTTTACTTTTTTCCCATAATAGTGCTTACGAATAGCAAAAGCACCATCCATCACCTTTAATAGCTCATCATCATCACTATTTAAAATGGCAAGAGCCTCTTCATTGCTAATGATTTTCCCTGCAATAACTTCCTCTGCTAACTGTAACCAATTCATTTAAACATTCTCCCTCTCTACTTGTATAATTTTTAAAGTCCTTGCTGAATTAAATACTTTGTAAAGTCGCTCTGCCAAAAATGCAGAAGCTATCGCTAAGCAAAAATCTGCAACAATACTGTTTAAAAAGCCAACTACGAAAATATGTGACCAGCTCGTTTTCATATGTAACCAGAAATTCAAAGACACATATAAATACGGAACTGCTATTGCATAAATAATAAAAAGCCCGACAATATTTGCACCGATAAAATGTTTTTTCGTTGGCGTATCCACTCTTTCAATCATGAAACCAATTGTAAAAGCGGCCAGCGCAAAGCCGATAAGGAAGCCAAATGTTGGTTGCAATACATAGGTGATGCCCCCACCTTGTGTAAAAACTGGCAAACCAACTAAACCAACGCCTATGTAGACGAGCTGACTTTGCAATCCATTGCGACTGCCGAGCAAACAGCCTGCTAAAAATACAAAAACAATTTGTAAGGTAAATGGCACTAGTGGTAGCGGTATTTTAATAAATGCACCGATTGCGGTTAAAGCTGCAAACATCGCAATCATCACAAGTGACAGTGTTGATTGTCTTTTGAACAACTTACTCCCTCCCACTCCTCAAAAAATTGCATGATCGTCTCTTGTGTTGTATCAATCATAAAACTCATTTCATCATCAGATATGACGTATGGAGGCATGAAATATAATATATTGCCGAGAGGGCGTATTAGTAAGCCTTTTGCTAATGCACGTTTATATATTTGATAACCGATTCGTTCCTCACTCGGTAGTGACTCCTTTGTTTCACGATTAGCGACTAATTCAATTGCGCCAACAAGACCTACCTGTCGATATTCACAAACAAACGGCAACTCTTCAAATGCTTTCATAGCTAACTTTCGCATACGTTCACCCTTGTTTTGTATCATGTCGAGCACACGTTCCTCTTCAAACATTGTCAAAACTTCTAGGGCTACGCGACAAGCAAGTGTATTACCGGAATAGCTATGGGAGTGTAAAAACGCTTTCATTGTACCGTAATCATCATAAAAAGCATTGTATACATCATCAGTCGTTAAAACTGCGGATAGTGGCAAATAACCACCCGTTAAACCTTTTGATAAGCACATAAAATCCGGAGCAATATCCGCTTGCTCACAGGCAAATAATGTACCTGTGCGTCCAAACCCAACTGCTATCTCATCTGCAATAAAATGAACATCGTATTTTGTACATAGCTCTCGTAATCGCTTCAAATATAGTGGAGGATACATTTTCATACCTGCAGCTGCTTGAATAAGTGGTTCAATAATAATAGCTGTAATTTCTTCATGGTGCTGACTAAGCTCCTCTTCAACAAACTGTATACATTGGGCTTGACAGCTTCCAGGATTCTCTTGAAAAGGACATCGGAAGCAATCCGGTCCTTGTGCACGTACTGTATCAAGTAAAAGTGGCTGATACACTTCGTTATACAGCCCAACTCCACCAACAGATAAGGCACCAAGTGTTTCACCGTGATAAGCATCTGTTAAAGCTAAAAAACGCTTTTTCGTCGTTTTTCCTGTCTGCATATGATATTGAAAACTCATTTTTAATGCGACTTCAATTGCAGACGAGCCGTTATCTGCAAAAAATACTTTATTTAAACCATCTGGCGTTAAGGCGACTAATTTTTCAGCCACCTTAATGGCAGGTTCATGTGAAAAATTCGCAAAGATCGTATGCTCTAACGTAAACGCTTGATCGCTTAATGCTTGACTTATACGCGGATTCGCATGTCCAAATAAATTGACCCACCAAGAAGATACGGCGTCTAAATAGCGATTATTATTTTCATCGTAAAGCCATACACCTTGTCCTTTTTTAATAACAATTGGCGGAAATTGCTCATAGTCTTTCATTTGTGAGCATGGATGCCAAACATGCTGTAAATCTCTCGTCTGCAATTCAGTTAATGCTTGTTTCATATTTGACCAACCTTTCAAACAAAGATGTGCGTGAAATAGAGTAGTCAACAATCTGTGAAACATCCCCAAGCTTCGGGATCGTCGCATATGGCAAATCATGATGTTGTAGAATCGTTTTCACATTATCTTGTTCCATCTGACTACCTGTATCTCCATTAAATACAATGCCTAGAACCTCAACATTACGAGCATGTAACGCCTCAAGTGTAAGCAATGTATGGTTAATCGTTCCTAGTGTTGTTCGTGTGACAAGTACGACTGGAAGCTCACTTTGAACGATTACATCAAGAAGCATATTTTCTCCATATGTATCTAACGGGACAAACAGCCCCCCTGCCCCTTCACAAATCACGACATCGTATTCTTGCTGTAACAACTGCATTTGCCGTAATAAATACTCCACATTTATTTGCTGTCCCTCCAGGTGAGCAGCGAAATGTGGTGATGCGGCTTCCTTAAACGAATAGCCATTTAAATTTTTTTGCTCTAGTCTTTGTAATGAATACTTTTCATACATTGCTGTATCGTAGTAATAGCAATGCCCATTGTCATTAATCTCGCCAGTTTGCACGGGCTTATAAGGCGTGACCTGTAGATCATTCTTTTGTAATTGACGCATCAGTAATGTAGTGATAACCGTTTTACCGACATCTGTATCCGTCCCAACAACCCAAAAATGTTGCATCGTTAACCTCCCCCTCTTTTTAAGTTAACTGTTTACAGCTTTTAAGTTAACACATTTAATTTTATTTTGTAAATGCTATTTCCATATTTCTTCAAAAACGGCCCTTTTCTTTGCGAAAAATAGAGAATATTGCAATAACTCAAGAATTTTTTCATCAATAAAAAAACTAGATTCTTACCATGTGGCCAAATCTAGTGCTGGTTAATGTATATTTTCACAGATATGTTAATAATCATCTTTGTCCATTTTTATTAATTAGAAGGCTATTCTAACGTAGAGCCCTATGAAACTTTAGTGCAGAATAGAGGTAACTATGACAAAAAAATATATAGAAAAATATAGTAATTTATGTTTATTATAAATGTCAACACCAATATGTACATTTTTGCTCGTTTAAGGATGTACAAAATTACTCGTTTTCCGAGGTTAAATGATGCTTTAATCGGTATGAATCACCGACGATTGTGACAACGCTTGCGTGATGTAAAATACGATCTAAAATCGATCTAAAATC
>NZ_JBFTHS010000077.1:0-15914 GCF_056394365.1 Lysinibacillus sp. 10T31 | reverse complement strand
AATCCTGGGATATTCATGTTAAAATTCATTTGCACAGTTCACCTTTCTATTACTTGTTTCTCGACAATTCAAGTATATATAAATCGGTGAATCTGTGCTTTTTTTATGCGTGGAATTGTGTGAATACCCCAACAAATATTATAGAACCAAAATAAAAAGCCTCACGATTGTCGTGAGGCATAGTGTTAAACGTGTTTTTCATTGCGGATAATATGAAGCGCTTTGGTTAGCATTTGCGCGTTTTTTTCTTCAATCTCAGCCTTTCGAGGGATTGGCTCATACAATGGATTTGGATCCTCCCAAGTTGGAATAAAAGGCACTGGTGCTTCAGGCTGCCAACGATCTAACCATGCTTGAGGTAGGGGTCCTGTTGGTAATTGCTGATCTGTCATTTCAAGCCATAGCATAGACCATGCGCGAGGCACGACACGCCAAATATCATAGCCCCCACCACCAACAGCAATCCATTTTCCCCCACAATATTCATGTGCTAATTTATGCGCAAGCTTTGGAATTTCTCTATAAATGTTCATTGTTCCATATAAATGTGTTAATGGATCAAAATAATGTGCATCTGCGCCATTTTGCGTTAACACAACATCCGGCTTGAAAAATTCAAAGACTTCTCGCATAGCCTTTTCATATATTTCTAGGAAACTCTCGTCTTCTGTAAAAGCATCAATTGGAAAATTAAAAGAAGTGCCATAGCCTTGTCCATTTCCGCGTTCCGTAATATTACCAGTTCCGGGGAAAAGGTAGCGCCCTGTTTCATGAATAGACAATGTACAAACATCTGGATCTTCATAAAAACTCCATTGCACCCCATCGCCATGATGGGCATCGGTATCTACATAAAGTACACGAGCATTGTATTTTTCCTGTAAATAGCGAATAGCTACTGTACTATCGTTATAAATACAAAAACCTGATGCACGGCCACGGAAGCCGTGATGTAGCCCTCCACCTAAATTGAGGGCGTGCTCGGCTTTTCCTTCCATAACATAATCGACAGCTGTTAACGTTCCACCGACAAGTTGGGCACTTGCTTCGTGCATATTTTCAAAAATGGGTGTATCTTCGGTGCCTATGCCGTAGCTTTCACATTGTGCCTCTGAAAGCTCACCATGCCCTGCTCTTTTAACGATATCAATATATTTTGGATCATGTGCAAGTAAAAGCTCCTCCTCTGTTGCGACACGAGCAGGCACGATATCTAAATCATCAAGTGCATCAATATTCTTTAACAAATCCATTGTAAGCGTCAAGCGTTTATGATTGAAAGGATGGGTATCTGAAAATTTATATCCGAGTTGCTCTGGCGAGTAAACAAATACTGCTTTTTTCATTGTAACGAAACACCTGGTAAATTAGGCCATAATACATCAAAGCCCTCTTTACGAAGTTCTTCAATCATAGCTAGTGGATTTAGAGTTTTTACTCGGATACTTAAAATTTTATTTTGCGTATTTTCAGAGTCAGGATAAACTAAGACGCTTTGGACATTTGCATGATGTTCATTGAAAATTTTAGTAATCTCAAATAGTATTCCTGGCGTATCGGATACACGAATTTCAATTTTTGAGCCAGGTTCAGTGGCACCAGTTAACTCTATGTATGTATAGAGTAAATCGGTGGTAGTTACAATCCCAACTAATTTCCCTCCGGAGACAATTGGTAAACAGCCTACTTTAGATTCATAAAAAGTAAGAGCTACTTCTTCTACGAAATCAAGTGGATGGCCGACAATTGGATTTTTAACCATAATCTCTTCCACTTTTGCATTAAAAACTGGAGAATTAGGCTCATCCCGTAACGAGGAAGGCAATGCCTCTTTAATATCTCTTTCAGTGATCACCCCAAGAACATGATGCTCCTCATCTACAACTGGCAAATGACGTACTTTTTTTTCACGCATGAACTTCAGCGCTTCAACCACTGTATTTGTCGGAGCCAGCGTGTAGGGCTCATCATTCATAATTTCTTCTACAATCATATACTCATCCCCTGTGTGTTGTTTTTAATACATGAAGCGATTTTTAAAGCGAAGTCTATCAAATCTTTCCATTGTCTCAGGAGGCACGCGTTTTCCTTCACGTGCCATCAGGCAGTTAGCAGGATGTGAAGTAATTTCAGGGTCATCTGTAGCAAAATATTCGAAGTTGGCAGAGCCCATCATTTTCTCCATCATTTTGCGATAATCCCAAACATTTAAACCAGTCCCTTTTAAGTCCCAATGCCAATAATATTCGGTAGTGATAACAAGATAGTCTTCCATTTCATCCCCCATAAAAGACACCGCTAGTAGTGCCTTACCAGCACCAGTACCACGATAGTCTGGAATGACTTCAATAGCACCTAGCTCAATCATGTTATCAATTCGATCCTCCGCCCATCGTTCGAGTGGATCTGGATATAAATAAGTGACGTAACCTACAATAATGTTTTCATTTCGAATAATAATAATTCGTCCTTCAGGAAGTCCTGCAATTTCTATAATGGCTTGCTGCTGTTGCTTTGGAGGTCTAAAAGCAACCAAGCCTTCGTGGAATGAATATGTAGCTAATTTTTCTGGAGGAACAGGTCCTTCCACATACACAGTACCATGCTTAGTTTCCTTTGTTACAGAAAAAAAAGTTTTTTTATGTTCCATAAATTACACCACCTGAGTTTAATAATTCCATTATAGCTGATTTCCTGCGGAAAAACGCTTATTTTTGCAAAATATACATGCATTTTCGGAAAAATAAAAATATTAAGACATTCTTAATGAATTCGTGTAAAATATATTTATACTGCATCTGTTATTCAACAGATGAATGTAGTGTGAATAAGCATTCACTATCTTTGCACTACACAAACTGTTGTATAACAATTGCTACATAACGTAGTTGTCTTTGGAGAAGGTGGCGAATTTTGAAAGGGGAAAATAATGAAATTACGACGATTTGAAATTTGCTTACTAATGTACTAAGGCGATAGCAAAGAGAGGGGTAGTTTCATGGGGATGAAAATGTTGGAGAAGTTGAATGCTTTACCGGGGCAATATAATTTGCCTGATTATGAAAAGGCTGCGGCAACACATGATTGGGTAGAGACAGAAAAGGGATTCAGTTGGTATGAAACAGGGCTTGTGAATATGGCATATGAGGCAATTGATCGTCATACAGAAACGCATCGAAAAAACAAAGTTGCACTTTATTTTAATGATGGAAAGCGTAAAGAGGCTTATTCCTTCAATGAAATGAAAAAGCTGACGAATAAAGCTGCAAATGTTTTTAAGGCAGCAACAAATTTAGAAAAAGGTGATCGATTATTTATTTTCATGCCGCGTTCACCTGAGCTTTATTTTTCTTTATTAGGCGCATTGAAAATGGGGGTTATTGTAGGTCCGTTATTCGAGGCATTTATGGAAGGTGCTGTTTATGACAGACTTGCAGATAGCGAAGCTAAAGTATTAGTGACAACACCAGAGTTACTTGAGCGTGTACCTTTAGCAAAGCTACCGCATTTGCAGCACATCTTTTTAGTAGGATCTGATATAGAGGAAACACCACAAATTTTAGATTTTAATAGATGCTTGGAAGAAGCATCTTCTCAATTTGATATTGAATGGGTGGACCGAGAGGATGGTATGATTCTTCATTATACTTCTGGATCAACAGGAGCACCAAAGGGCGTATTGCATGTTCATAATGCAATGCTTCAACAATATCAATCAACGCAATGGGTATTAGATTTGCGTGAAGACGATATTTACTGGTGTACGGCTGATCCAGGATGGGTAACAGGCACAGCATATGGCATTTTTGGTCCATGGTTAAATGGTGTCACAATGCTAATTGTTGGTGGGAGATTTTCACCACAAGCTTGGTACCAAGCAATTGAGGATTATAGTGTAACAGTTTGGTATAGTGCACCAACTGCTTTCAGAATGTTAATGGGTGCCGGTAGTGGTATGCTTGAGAACTATGATCTATCTTCGTTACGTCACATTTTATCTGTTGGTGAGCCGTTAAATCCAGAGGTAATTCGTTGGGGGATTGATGAGTTAGGACACCGTATTCATGATACATGGTGGATGACAGAAACTGGTGCCCATATGATTTGTAACTATCCTTCTATGGATATTAAGCCAGGGTCAATGGGAAAACCATTACCAGGAATTCATGCGACGATTGTTGATGATGCTGGCAATGAAGTACCACCTTTTACAATGGGTAATTTAGCAGTTCGACGTGGCTGGCCTGCAATGATGCGTCAAATTTGGGGGAATCCAGAGCGTTATGAATCCTACTTCTTAAAAGGTGAATGGTATGTGTCCGGGGACTCTGCCTATATGGATGATGATGGTTACTTCTGGTTCCAAGGGCGTGTAGATGATGTTATTATGACAGCTGGTGAGCGAGTAGGTCCTTTCGAGGTAGAAAGTAAGCTACTAGAGCATCCTGATATAGTAGAGGCAGGAGTAATAGGAAAGCCAGATCCTGTACGAGGTGAAATTATTAAAGCATTTGTATCATTACGTGAGGGTGTTGAACCTTCAGATGCATTGATTGAGGATATTCGTAATTTTGTTAAAAAGGGCTTATCTGCACACGCAGCACCACGTGAAATCGAATTTAAGGATAAGCTACCAAAAACACGCAGTGGTAAGATTATGCGTCGTGTGTTAAAGGCGTGGGAGTTAAATTTACCAACTGGTGATTTATCTACGATGGAAGATTAGTTATAAGAAGCAGGAATTTATTCGGTCGACGAAAAATTCCTGCTTTTTTTTTGAAAAAGTAAAACTTCATTCGAAAAATTCTTACTCGATAATAGAGAAATTAGTTTCCTCATTTTATAGGGTTAATTAACAAAAATTAGAGAGGACCTTATAACCTATGCCAGTTGACTAAAGTGAAGACTGAACGCCCCCAGGAAGCTTTGCTCTATGCGAAAGCGAAGCGTCAGCAACAACAAATGTTTTATCTGTAGCGAAAGCGAAGCGGCAGCTACAAAGCGCTCAGTCGGAACGGAAATCAACCCCACGCTATGGTGAAGAGCATTGCTTAATACATTAAAATGCAGAAGATAAAACTGATTCATTACTAGTGAATAGGTTAACCTTTTAAGGATTTCATTTATTTTTTCTAAGCATTCTCTTTATTTTTATAGCATTTAGCTATTCAAACTTTTCCCAAAATCAATTACTCGATAAAGATTGCGAAAAATTCAAATATAAATAAAAATTCAGTTGACTTAATAAATATGCAGACGTATACTAATTTTAACTTATTTCAGAGGTGAGTGCATTGAAAGTAGGAATAGTTGGTGCAACCGGATATGGTGGATTAGAGCTTATTCGATTTTTACATAATCATAAAGCGGTGGAACGGATTGATTTATTCACATCTTCAGAAGAAGGTGTCATTTTTTCTTCTAAGTTTGGTCATCTCGTTAATATTGCCGATACGCCTTTACAAAAAATTGATTATGGGGCTTTAGAGAAGTTTGATGTTGTTTTTACAAGTACACCTTCAGGGGTGACAAGTGAGCTATTACCTCCAGTGGTAGGGAAAGGTCCTAAATTAATAGACTTGTCTGGAGACTTCCGTTTACAAGATCCAGCGAGCTATGAAGCATGGTACGGTAAAAAAGCGGCGCCATTGGAATTCATTCAACAAAGTGTATATGGCTTAACTGAATGGAACGCAGAAAATGTTAAACATGCTCCTCTTATCGCAAATCCAGGATGCTATCCAACAGCCGTTTTACTTTCGTTGTTACCATTGTTAAAAGAACGATTGATAGATTCGAGCTTTTTAGTGATTGATGCGAAAAGTGGGATTTCAGGAGCTGGAAATAAACCATCGCAAACTACGCATTTTAGTGAGGCAAATGAAAGCTTTTCAATCTATAAAACGAATACACATCAGCATATACCAGAAATCGAGCAGGCCATTTCAATGTTCGCAGGGATTGATACAACCATTTCTTTTAATACTCATTTAGTGCCAATGACTAGAGGGATTTTATCTACCTCATATGCACCTGTTATGTCTGGTGTTACAGAGCAGCAGCTAGTAGCTTGTTTACAGAATGCCTATGAAAAGCATCCGTTTGTACGGATTGTTACAGATGTAAATAGTCTAGGAACAAACCGTGTTAAAGGTTCTAACTATTGCGACATTTTGGTGAAAGTTGATAGCCGTACGAATCGTGCCACAATTGTTGGCGTTATCGATAATTTAGTCAAAGGGGCTGCAGGGCAAGCCATTCAAAATATGAACGTTCAATTTGATTTACCGCAAACGACAGGATTAGATGTCGTTCCGTTCTTTATTTAAGCAGAGCGTCAGCTATTCTTATATGCCAAGGAAAATTGATTAACTAAGGAGGAAAGATTTTATGACATTAATAGCATCTGCAAGTATTATGAAAAAATTATCAAGTAAAAATATTGTTTCACCAAAGGGCTTTAAAGCTGCGGGTTTACATTGTGGTTTAAAGCATAAGAAAAAAGATATAGCTGTGTTAGTCAGTGAAGTACCCGCAAGTGTAGCAGGTGTCTTTACAACGAACGCGGTACAGGCAGCACCATTAAAAGTAACGAAAGACGTTGTGTACACAACGAAGAAAATGCAGGCGATGATTGTTAACTCTGGAAATGCTAATGCATGTACAGGGAAGCAAGGGGCGAAGGATGCACAAAAAATGCAGGTCCTCATGGCAGAAAAGCTTGGTATCGAGGCAAATTTAGTAGGTGTGTGCTCAACTGGTGTTATTGGTGAAATTATGAATATGGAGCCAGTAACAAATGGGATTAATCAGTTAGAGCCAAAGGATAATTTAGAAAGTGCTATTGATTTTGCACAAGCTATTATGACAACAGATACGGTTATGAAAAACACAAGCTACAGCACTATTGTTGATGGCAAAGAGATCATTATCGCTGGCGTTGCTAAAGGTTCAGGTATGATTGAACCAAATATGGCAACGATGCTAGGTTTTATTACGACAGATGCAAATATCGAATCAGATGTCCTACAGGCTACGTTATCTGATATAACAAATATGACTTTTAATGCAATTACAGTGGATGGGGATACATCTACAAATGACACAGTAGTTGTCATGGCAAACGGCTTAGCAGGAAATATAGCTTTAACTCCTGACCATCCAGATTGGCAAAACTTCTACTATACATTGAAAACAGTAGCTGAAGACTTAGCGAAAATGATTGCCAAAGATGGTGAGGGTGCAACGAAGCTGATTGAGGTTGAAGTTGAAGGGGCATTTTCGGATGAAGAAGGACGTAAAATTGCTAAAACAGTAGTTGGTTCACCGCTTGTGAAAACAGCAGTATTTGGCTGTGATGCAAACTGGGGACGTATTATTGCTGCTGTAGGCTATAGTGGTGCAACAGTTGATCCAGAAAAAATTACGATCCAAATAGGCGGTGTAACTATGGTTGAAAACGGTGAGCCAGTTCCATTTTCGGAGGATGGGTTAATTCAAATTTTAAAAATGCATGAAGTGAAAATCTATGTGTCGCTTGGTATTGGGGAAGGCAAGGGGCATGCTTGGGGATGTGATCTAACTTATGACTACGTTCAAATCAATGCCTCATACCGCTCGTAAACGAATGGTCATTAAGCTTGGTGGCAGTACGCTGGAAGGCTTAAATGAGTCGTTTTTTGAGAATTTTAAAAAACTCCAAGAAAGCGGTATAGAGCTTATTATTACCCATGGTGGAGGCCCAGCTATTAACCGTGAACTTACGGTGCATGGGATAGAATCACATGCTTTAAACGGTATTCGTGTCACGAGCGAAGCTGCAATTGATATTGTACAGTCAACGTTAATAGGAAAGGTCAATCCTGCGCTTGTTCATGAATTAACAACTGCTGGCATTGCTGCAATTGGATTAAACGGCTTCGATGGTCAGTTAATTGTAGCGGATTTTCTAGATAAAGATATATACGGTTTTGTTGGTGAAGTAAAAACCGTCAATACATCTTTGCTAGAAGCATTAATTAGTGCTGGGATTGTACCGGTTATTGCTTGCGTTGGATCAGATGAACATGGTCAGGCATTAAATATTAATGGAGATACGGTAGCAAGTGAAATAGCACTAGCTATAGATGCAGATAGCTTATTACTTGTAACGGATGTAAGTGGTATTCGAATTAATGATGAATATCAATCGAAAGCAACGCCTTCCTTCATCAATCAATGGATTGAGGAGGGGCATATTTATGGTGGGATGATACCTAAAGTCCAAGGAGCTCTCGAATGTTTAAATGCAGGTATTCCATCAGTACAAATTGTTGGGGAATCGCTTGTAGGTACGACGATTTTATCCGGGGGAAGAAGTAAACTCGAATGAATAAAGTTTCCCTTCATCCTCACTCAGTAACAGTCATTCTTCTTCATAGATAAGGTGACCGTTCTAATGGCATAGAAGTAGCAATATAGTTGTTTAGAAAAGAAGATTAAAGGTTTACTTTGAGGAGTTGATAAAATGAGTGCTTTATTTGGAAACTATGGCAAACGCCGCGCCCAAATTGTCAAAGGGCAAGGAACTGTTGTAGAAGATTCGGCTGGGAAAAAATATTTAGATTTTACAAGTGGAATCGCTGTAGTGAGTCTTGGTCATGCACATCCGGCAGTCGTGAAGGCTATTCATGACCAAAGTCAAAAGCTTTGGCATATTTCTAATTTATTTGATCTTCCCGGTCAGGAGAAGGTTGCGCAAAAATTAATAGCAGATACACATTTTTCTTATGCATTTTTCTGTAATAGTGGGGCGGAAGCAAATGAAGCGGCCATTAAACTTGCGCGTAAGCATACAGGGAAAAATCATATTATTACTTTTGAGAAATCCTTTCATGGGCGAACTTTTGGAGCGATGTCCGCAACAGGTCAGGGCAAGGTACATAATGGCTTCGGACCACTTGTTGAAAAATTTACGATTCTTCCTTTTAATGATGTGGCAGCACTTGAAGCAACATTTGATGATTCTGTCGCAGCAATTATGCTGGAAATGATTCAAGGTGAGGGCGGTGTTAACAGTGTATCACCAGAATTCGCAGCAGCAATCGCAAAAGCTTGTGACGACAAAGGAATATTACTAATTATCGATGAAGTTCAAACAGGTATTGGACGAACAGGAACAAGATATGCCTATGAGCAGACGGTTTTAAAACCAAATATCGTGACATTAGCAAAAGGTCTAGGTGGTGGATTCCCAGTCGGTGGGATGCTTGGAACAGCCGAGCTATATGATACATTTAGCCCTGGCACACATGGGACAACATTCGGTGGGAACCCGCTTGCGATGAGTGTTGCTGAAACCGTGCTTAATCATGTATTTGAACCTGCTTTTTTACAAAATGTACAGGAGCTATCCACGTATTTTGTTAAGCAGTTGAAAGCGAATCTACCTTCTACGTATACGGTGCAGGGCCAGGGCTTACTTCTTGGCATTGGCTGTGGTGATACTGAGGTAGCCTCGTATATAGCTGCAGCAGAGGAAAACGGCTTATTATTAGTAGGTGCAGGACCAAACGTTATTCGGTTACTACCACCATTAACCGTTTCAAAAGAGGAAATAGATGAGGCTATTGCGATTTTAAAAACGATATTGTTATAGTATCAGGTCAAATTAAAACGATAAAAAATGAATCTGCTAGACTTCTTTGGTGAGAAGTCTAGCAGATTTTTAATGGCTTATCATCGGAAGTTTGGGATGACATTTTGATAAAACATATGCCATATGAATAAGTTGATTGGAGTGGAGGCTGGGCGACTCCTTGGGGATTAGCGATATAGAGGAACGAAGGCTAAAAGCATCACGTCCTGCGATAACGCCTTCGTGACCAACATCCTGTTGGCCCGAGACCCTGGAGCGAGCAACGCGAGTGAAGCGGCTCATCGGACGCCCCCAGGAAAGCGCCCAGCAGGAACGGAAATCAACCCCACGTTATGGCGATAAGTTTTTTATTTAGTGAAATCCTATTGTAGCTCTTTTACTAATGTTTTCACTAGAGTAGGGAGCCAATCATGGAGTTGACTAAATGAAAAGCCTGCAGCTTCTGCTTTTGTAGTTGACATATACCAATTTGCTGGAACCCCATATGGTGACTGCGACATTTCATCGCCACCTACTAGAGAAATTTTTGCATGCTTTCCGGTTGTTTCTTCAATAAGCCCCAGTAAATCCTTTAACGAAATTGCACCTGTAGCTGTTGCATTATAAGGTCCTTCAATTGGTGTAATGCCAGCAAAGTATAAAAATGCAGCTGCTTCGTCATCCGTTATATAGCTCATCTTTGCTTCAATATTTGGTAATGAAATAGGCTGTTCCTGTAAAATTCGTTCAATATGAAAATGTAAACGGCGTGTATAGTCGTTCTCCCCCATAACGATTGGGATACGTACAGCGACGACTGGGAAATTGGCCTCTTTGAAAAGTACTGCCTCTGCTTGACGCTTACCCTCACCATATGAAAAATCTTCACTGTTCCCCATTCGAACTTCATAATCAAATGGATTAAAATCTTCCTCAGTTTTGACAATGCCGTCGATTTCGTAGGTGGATAGAGTAGATGTAAAAACGAGCTTTTTCGTTTTACCTTCTAAAATTTCACATATTTTATGAGCTTCATTAGGAGAATAGCAAATATTATCATAGACAATATCCCATGTTGTACCTGAAAGTACCTGTGACAGCGAATCGGCATCATCTCGATTAACAATTAGCTGCTTCACCTTTGTACCAAAAGGATTTCCACTTTGCCCGCGTGTTAAGATAGTTACACTATGCTCATTTTGAAGACACAGTTCAACAAGCTTTTTACCAAAAAAACGAGTGCCTCCTAAAACTAAAATGTTCAATTATTTCCACCCCTTCAAATTAGTAGTCCCCTTTATAATGACAAAAAAACAAGCATACTACAATTAAAAGATAATTGTAGTATGCTTGTCTATTATTGGGAAGGAGGATCAGTCGGTGGAGTTGTATTTCCGTTGTCTCCTCCATTAGAGCCATTCCCAGTGTTTCCGGAACCGTTGCCGTTATTCGAGCCATTTCCGTTATTCCCGGAACCACTGCCGTTATTCGAGCCATTTCCGTTATTCCCGGAACCACTGCCATTATTTGAGCCGTTTCCGTTATTTCCAGAACCATTGCCGTTATTTGAGCCATTTCCGTTATTTTCAGAACCATTGCCGTTATTCGAGCCGTTCCCGTTACTACCACTAGACCCATTGCCATTTTCAGAACCGTTTTCATTATGGTTCGAGTCATTGTCATTAGTAGGTGGGGTAGTTGGTGGAACTTTTTCTTCATTGTCTTTTTCGGGTTGTTCTTCACTCGCACTACCACCAGTAGAAACGACATTGGATTGCGATGAAGCTAAACCTGTAATGTCTACAGCGACAACAACATAGGCTTGACCACTTGCTACCGTCATACTTTGTGATGATTCAAGCACTGATCCGACAAGAGTTTTACCACCGTTTGTTACTTTATATATTCGATAACCGACTACGTCATTTGAAGAGCCTGTCCAAGATAATGTATTGCCATTAATTGAAGCGGTTACTGCTGCTGGCGGATTGTTATCTGCCGGGAAATCAACAGCTGATACCGATGAATTCGATAATGACGAATTTTTTGGTAATAGGCTGGCTGGGTTACCGCCAAGTCTACCTAACATTCGTTTAATAAATGCTTGATTAATACCTGCACCACCTGGTTTTACAAATTCTGGCGGTGTGTTAGGAAGTGCATTATAGGTTTTACCTTTAATCGTAACAACGCTTGAAGAAGCTAAGCTGTCATCAGGCTGTGAAGGTAAAAATACTTTCGCGTTAAACAAATCAGAGCGTACGAGACCCGCATTAGCACATGCTGCTGAAGGTGCTAAACCAGAAATACCACAGAAAGATGCAGTGACAACGTTTTTCGGTTGCGTAAATCTAGTTTTAGGGGCAATTAATTCTGGATCGACATCATACACAGAATTCATTAATGTTCCCCATAGCTTGTTAATTCGCACACTAGGCTGCTGATACGTATTATTAAATGTATACAGTGATTGATTGTTATCATAACCCATCCATACTCCAAGAGAAACATTCGGGTTATAGCCAACTAGCCAAACGTCTTTATAATTTTGTGAAGTACCTGTCTTCGCTGCAAAGTCAGCAGAGAATTTAAGTGAATTTTTTGCAACTGTACCTGTTCCTTTTGTTAACACATCTCGTAACATATCTGTAACGATATAAGATGTTTCAGGACTAAACACTTGTTCAGGTTTAACTTCGTGTTTATATATAATATTTCCATTTTGGTCTTCAATTCTATCAATCATATAAGCGTCAATGAATTGTCCGCCGTTTGCGAAGGTTGCATAGGCATTGGTGTTCTCTTCAACAGTAATACCATCTTGTACCCCACCAATCCCAGCTGCAAGGTTTGTGAAGTCATCAGGCTGTAAAGTTGAGATCCCCATTTTTACTAAATAATCGGCAGGACGTCTGTTTAGAATATCATAATATAGACGTAAAGCAGATAAGTTTTGTGAATCAGCTAATGCTTCACGTGCAGGTATAAGTCCTCGTTCATCACTAGTAATATAGTTGCTTGGACTCCAACCGCCGACAGAGAATTTCACGTCCACTAAAGGGCTACCTGCGCCGATTACACCGTATTCTATTGCAGGTGCATATACGAGTAATGGCTTCATTGTTGAACCATTTGAGCGTTTTGCCTGTGTAGCATAGTTATAATTTTTTAATTCAAAGTCACGTCCACCGACAAAGCTTAAAATACGTCCAGTATTATTTTCTATTAAAATACTACCAACCTGTACAGGCATTTGAGCATCCACTTCTTCACCTGTTACAGGATCCTTGTCTTTAACGGTGTAAGTATGACCGTAACTATTAAAGTTTTCCGCTGCTTTTTGCATCGAATCATACATATCTTTATTTATAGTTGAATAGATTCGATAACCTTTTGAGCGGACATCACGATCTGCTAGGATCGTATATTTATCTTTTAATTTTTTTTCATTTTTTAAGCGTTCTGGATCAATACCATCTTCTACTGCTAGTTTTTCAGCAATAATTTCGGTCGCGCGACTTTCAAGCTCATACGTTAGCCATGGGTAGCGATCCTCCGCACGCATCTCTGGAGAACGGAAGTCAGCAGTAATATCATGAGCTAGTGCTTCTTTATATTGAGCTTCGTTAATGTAACCGGCGTCTTTCATACGATAAAGTACAGTTTTCATACGATCAATACCCGGTTGAAGAGCTTCTTTACTTTTGAGTACACCTGTATTTGTGAAAGGTGTGTAAGCAAAAGGTGATTGAGGAATACCAGCTATATACGCTGCTTGAGGTAGCGATAAATCCTTTGCTTTTACATTGAAAATACCTTCTGCAGCTGTTTCAACTCCTGCAATGTTTCGACCGGAAGAGTTACGACCATAAGGAATTATGTTTAAATAGGCCTCTAAAATTTCTTCCTTTGTCATAAAGTGCTCTAAACGCATAGCAAGTAAAAGTTCTTTTGCTTTTCGTTCATAAGATACTTCGTTTGTTAATACTTGGTTTTTTATAAGTTGCTGTGTTAATGTAGAACCACCAGTTTGAGTGGAAGAGTTTGTTACGTCTTGAAGTAGCCCGCGGACGACGGCCTTCGGAACTATTCCGTTATGTTCACGGAAATACTCGTCCTCTGTCGCTAATACCGCATTAACAACATCAGGTGCGACATCGTTTAATGTTGTTACTCGGCGGTCTAAATCTGTACGTAATTTTCCGATATAAATATCGTTGGCAAAATAAATTTCACTTGTTGAATCGTAGTTGAAAATTTCTTTTCGTAATTCTTCCTTTGAGCGTAGTGGCTCTTCTTTTACAAGTGAAGCAAAATAGCCAGCGCCAACTGAACTGGCAAATACAGTGCCTACCAATGCAAAGACTAAAAATAGTAAAAATAAATTCCAGGTAACACTTCCTGAAATGCGTAATTTCTTCATCCATTTTTTTTGAATAAACTCATCGATCTTTGCATTGATTTTCTCAATCCAATCTTTCAATGTATCGACCTCCTAAAATCTTGTCTATTATAGCACATATTGATTTAGGTCGAACATAGTTATTGACAATGAAAAAGAATCGTTTAGAATAATGCTTATAGTTTTCTAGTGATGAAGAGCTTGCAGTAGTGTCTATATTCCCTGTATAGAGAGCCAGCGGTTGGTGAAAGCTGGTCATAATATAGAGACGAATTACGTGCTTGGAGCTTAGACGTGCGCGCCTGCGATAAAGGCGGTTGAATGAAGAGGAAGATGGATGACATCTTCAAGCCGGGTGGTACCGCGTTAGTTATTAACGTCCCTGCATGCAATGTTTTTGCGTGTAGGGACTTTTTTGTTTCTCCCTACACGGAATTATTAAACACTTAGGAGGAATAAAAATGACGAACGAATTATTACAAGACTTAGAATGGCGCGGATTGTTATACCAACAAACTGATGCTGAAGGTATGACAAAATTATTAGATGAACAATCTGTATCTTTATACTGCGGTGTTGATCCAACTGCGGATTCTATGCATATTGGGCATATCGTGCCTCTGTTAACGCTACGTCGATTCCAAAAAGCAGGCCACCGTCCAATTTTGTTAGTTGGTGGTGCGACGGGTATGATTGGAGATCCATCTGGTCGCTCTGAAGAACGCCAATTACAAACAGTTGAGCAAATTGATAAAAATGTTCAAGGTATCCGTAGTCAATTAGAGCGTATTTTTGACTTTGCAGAAGATGGTAATGGTGCACAATTAGTTAATAACCGTGACTGGATTGGCAATATAAATACGATTGAGTTTTTACGTGATTATGGGAAATTAATTAACGTGAACTACATGTTAGCAAAAGATACGATTGCATCACGCCTAGATACAGGGATTTCATTTACTGAGTTTGCTTATACATTAATTCAAGGTATTGATTACAATCATTTATACAACCATTACAACTGTCGCATTCAAGTGGGTGGCTCTGACCAGTGGGGGAATATTACAACAGGTTTAGAAGTTATTCGTAAAACACATGAGGAAGAGACGAAAGCCTTTGGTATAACAATTCCTTTAGTAACGAAAGCAGACGGTACGAAATTTGGTAAAACAGCTGGTGGTGCTGTATGGTTAGATAGTAAGAAAACATCTCCATACGAGTTCTACCAATTCTGGATTAATGCTGCGGATGCTGATGTTGTAAAATACTTAAAAATCTTCACATTCCTTTCTCGTGAAGAAATCGAAGCTTTAGCAGTATCTGTAGAAGAGGAACCACATTTACGTAAGGCACAAAAAGCACTAGCTGAAGAAATGACTCGCTTAATTCATGGTCAAGAAGCATTAGACCAAGCAATTCGCATTACAGCTGCTTTATTCTCTGGTGACTTAAAAGCACTTTCTGCTGATGAAATGAAGGATGCGTTTAAAGATGTTCCTTCTATTGAATTGGCGAAAGAAGATAAAAACATCGTGGACTTATTAGTGGAAGCGGGTATTTCACCTTCAAAACGTCAAGCTCGTGAAGACGTAACAAATGGTGCGATTAGCGTGAACGGTGAAAAGGTCACTGAATTAGAATATGTAATCGACAGCAAAGATCGTTTAGAAGATGCATTTAGCATTGTTCGTCGCGGCAAGAAAAAATACCATATGGTGAAGTTTGTTTAACTTAGACTTATACAACAAGGAGGCTGGGACATAACTAGCTTCAATTAGTGAGAAATCCGAATTTGAATTCATTCAAATTCGGATTTCTCTATTTTTTATGTTGTCTCCATCTAGCTCTTAGTTAATGGCTGTGAATTTCCTTAAATTCACGGCCATTAATGCGAGG